>JAYYHP010000118.1:0-10438 GCA_036148335.1 Pseudomonadota bacterium | reverse complement strand
CCATGACGCTGCGCAGATCGGCGGCCATGCAATCCTGAACAAAGCGATACAGCTCGCGGCGCGCCTCCTCGATGGTGCGACGGTGCAGGTCGAGACGTGCTTCGATGTCGTATTTACCCAGACGCAGTTTGCGGTAAACACCGTCCTGAATGCCCGGACGCTTGAATCCGAGCACGTCATGAGGCCCCACTCTGGGCACTTCACTGGCGCGTAAATGGTTGGGGTCTTTCTGCTCACTCTCGCTGACCGCCGCCGCGCGACGGGTAGCGGCATTCGCGGCGGGTTCGTCTTTGCGCAGGGTGACTCGTTCGGGGGTTTTGAGGCGCTCTACGCCCTGCATTTCCTGTAAAAAAAGATCGTCGTCAGTCATGCCGTCAGCCCATCAGATTCAGGGAAGTTTGCGTGCCCGCAGGTGTGACAAATCTTTGCACTGCCGGACACAAATTTCTCAGCGTTTCGCTAGTATAACCTGTGTACCAAACGACTGGCGCGGCCAGAAGGTGTAAAGATGAAACTGCCAGCAAGTATCGCTCGTTTCCAACGTTCGCTGGGTGCGGTCGCCGTCGGTGTATTGCTCACAACTGCTCAGGCCTGGGCGGTGGATGATCGCAAGAAGATCGACTGGGAAAGCTCCCTCAATCTGACCGAAGAGCAGCAAACCCAGATTGACGCCATCGAAGATAAATACCGCGATCGCTTTCGTGAACTCAAGGCCAGCGAAGCGGCCCCTGAGCGCCGCGGTGAGCGTCGTGACCTGCACCTGAAAATGCGCGATGAAATTCGTGCGGTGCTCACTGACGAGCAGCAGGCGTTAGCCGAAGAACAGGTTCGCCGACGTGAAAAAGACGGCCGCGAAGATCATCTTGATCGTCTGACCCGCGATCTGTCCTTAACGGACGATCAGCGTGCGCAGCTCGAAGAAAAGATGTCGCAGTGCAAGAAAGAAGAGTGGCCGGTATCGAAAGCCGAGCGTGAACGCGATCGCAAAGAATTTAATCGTACCCTGATGTCGGTACTGACCGATGAACAGAAAGCGACCTGGAAATCGCTGCGTAAAAAGCAGGAAGACAAGTGGCGCCATCACGACATGAAGCACTTGGGTAAGGGCGATAAAGACGACGAGTAATGTCTGAGGCTTTCCCGTTTTAGTCTCAAGCAAACACGAAAAAGGCGACCCTCGGGTCGCCTTTTTCATGTCGCTGTTCAGGCCAGGTGCTCGCATTATGTAGAAAGTTACGTAATTGAGCGTGCCTGATCCTGGCGAGTGACCGTCTTAGAAGCTGTACACCAGCGTCACACCAAATTCGGTGTCGGTGTTTTCGGTTTCCACCGGCACTTCTTCCACGTATTTCACTTTGTAAGTCAGCTTAGTCGCCAGGCTGCCGCTGAGCTGGCTCTGCAGGCCCGTCTCTGATTTGTAGACAGAGTTATCGGCGCCGATTTCCGCGCTGAAGTTTTCGATGAAAGAGACGCCTTCGCGGATATCCCAGCTGAAGTTCGCTGCCAGACGGCCAATGGCTTCTTCCTGAATCTCACCGGTGTCTTCCAGTTTGTCACGACGCAAACCCGGACCGGCTTCCAGGTCGAGTTCCATGTTGTCTTCTTTGATCACGCGGTGACCGTAGTTGATTGATGCGGTGCTCTGGTAAGTGTAACCACTGAAGCGTGCACGCTCTTGCTGTGCCACGATGGCCGCGTACGAGTGTTCGCTGAAGTTACGGTCAAACTGAGTCTGCAGTGCGTAGGTTTCTTTCGAGGTGACGTCGTCTTCTTTACTGGTCAGCGCCGACAGTTTCAGGCTGCTGTCCCAGACGTCGCCTTTGTGCTTAGTCTTGAAGTTACCGTTAATACTTTGGGTATCGGTATTACCGGAAGTGAAAATGGTGCCCAGTTCGGCAGAGCTGGTCCAGGCAGAGTCATCGGCGGCAAAGGCCAGTGCTGGCAGAGTCGCCATGGTAGCGACCAACAGGTTGCGTGTCAGCATGGAAGGATCGTCCTTTATTGTCTGTGTTGTGTGTTAACTAGCGTGTCTGTGCAATAACAGAGCATAACGACTGTCTATGACGACGACAAACCGTGAGAGTTCAGTCGGCGGTTTGCCAATCGTTCAGATCGTAGCGGCGCAATATAGCGTCCAGCTCGCCGGAGTCCCGGGCGTGAGTCACATATTCGTCAAGTAGGCGCAGATAGCGTTCTGCCTGCAAGGCCTGCGGTGAGCAGGCAATATAGAGTGGGGTGACCGTACCGATGGCACCGGCGTCGCGCACGGCATTTTGAAAGCCGAGCTGCTTAAGTGTGCTGGCCATGACGGCGGGGGAAGCTAAGACGGCATCAATACGTCCTGACATCAGCTTGCGCAGGTTTTTCTCCAACGCCTGATTGCCCTTCATGACCTGTACCAGATTGGTGTTTTCCTGCTCGCGGATATAGCGATCGACGACGTCATCGTCATACGCGTAGCCGCCCACCACACCGAGACGCACATGGGCGAACGCCGGTACGCCAGTGAACTCCCATTCCTGGTCGATCAGCGTGAAGACGTGGGTCTCGTCGGTACCCAGCATCTGCTCTGAAAACAAAAAATCCGGTACTTCATCTGGGGTGGCGCCCACGATGCAGTCGATTTCTCCACTGCGCGCGGCGTCAATGGCACGCTCCCAGGGCATGAGCTGATAATCCAGAGCTAAGTCAGCTTTAGCCCACGCCCGCTCTGCCAGCTCGACCATGTAGCCGGGTTTATCGGCACCGGGTTGTCCGTTGTAGGGATACCAGGCGTCGGCTCGCAGGCGCACGCTATCGGCCCAACTCAGCGCTGGGCCAAGCAGGGCACAGCCTAACAGCGTGGCGCTCAGTAACGTGGCAGTGTTAGAGAGAATGCTTGCAAGGCGAGCTCTTGTAGGCAGAGCTCTTGCAGGAATAGCACCGACAGCGGCTAACGGACGCGGCATGTTATTCGTCCGGGAAGTGCTTTTTCAGACGGCCCATCAGAAAGTCACGGAGCATCACCCAGTCACCAAAGAAGCTCCACAGTGGGTGGCGGAACGTGGCGGGGCGATTGTGTTCAAAAAAGAAGTGGCCGACCCACGCAAAGGCGTAGCCAATGACCAAGCCAATCGGCAGATAGGAAAAATTACCGCTGGTCAGTGCAAACAGCATGACGCCCAGCCCCAGCGACGTACCGATGTAATGCAGCGTACGGCAGGTTGGGTTGCGGTGCTCGGAAAGGTAATAGGGGTAAAACTCCTGAAACGACTGGAACTCGTCGGTTTTCGTTTCGGTCTTGCTGGTCATGGCGCCCTCTCCTGAGTTGTTATTGTTGGCGGACCGCGCCCTGCCACGCCTTAGCGTGCATCAGGCTGCCCAGAAGGTAGCGGTTATTGTGCAATTCCGCCACCGGCCTGGAGTGCCAATTGCCCATACATCGTTCAAATCACGTGCATAAAACGATGAAGCCATTGGCGGTCTCATCCAATACTAGACTGGAGTATAGCGAAATTGACCTTTTCGGAGAATAAACGTCAGCATCGTCCGCCGGGTTTAGGGGATGGCGCATTCATTCCAAAGAGATTTCCGAACCTTCGTCTATGCTGGAAGTCTACCTTTTCTGCACGGACGTTCGTGCAATTCATTCAAGCACTGTGGTGCCCGCTGGAGGTCGAACAGGATGCTCTACAACATTAATGCTCACATGATGTCTGCCATGCGTCCCATGCATGTAGCAGCACGACTGGGTCGGCAGATGTGTTACCAACCCTGGAATCCCATGAATTATGGCTGGTACCTGCGAACGGTACGGGCCTCGCTCGAGTTGGTCGAGCGCCTGACCGATTGTTATGAAAAGCCCGAGTGGCATCTGGACACCACCGAGATCGATGGTCGCTCTGTCGGCATTGAATACTGCGATGTGGTGGAAAAACCGTACTGCAACCTGGTGCATTTCCGTCGCCGCAAGCGTGGCTTAAAGCAACCTAAGGTCATGATTGTCGCGCCGCTGTCGGGTCACTTTTCGACCTTGTTACGCGGCACGGTGGCGGAGTTTCTGCCAGACCATGAGGTGTACATCACAGATTGGCTGAATGCCCGTGACGTGCCGACGTCTCAGGGGGATTTCAGCTTTGATGATTACGTTGATTATCTGATCGATTTTCTGCAGTTTCTGGGGCCAGATACGCACGTATTGGCGGTATGCCAACCCTGTGTTCCGGCGCTGGTGGCCGCCAGTGTGATTTCCAAACGCGGCGATGACTTTCTGCCAAAAAGCATGACCTTAATGGGCGGGCCGATTGATGTGCGTATCAGCCCCACTGAGGTCAATGACTATGCCTCGGACAAAGATCTGGAGTGGTTTGAAGATAACGTGATTTGCCACGTCCCCAATGGATTTGCGGGTAAAGGTCAGCGTGTGTATCCCGGATTTATTCAGTTGTCCGGCTTTATGTCGATGAACATGGATACCCACATCAGTAAGCACTTTAAGTTCTTCACGGATCTGATCAAAGGCGACGGCGACAGTGCTGAGGCTCATCGTGATTTTTACAATGAGTATCTGGCCGTGATGGATATGCCAGCAACCTATTATCTGGACACCATACGCAAGGTATTCCTTGAGCATCAGCTGCCGAAAGGAGAGATGACGTTCCGTGGTGAGCCGGTCGATCTCAGTGCGATTAAAGACATGGCCTTGATGACCATCGAAGGCGAACTGGATGACATCACCGGCAAAGGGCAGACGTCGTGCGCGTTGGAATTGTGCAGTGGTATCTCGAAGGCGAAAAAATTACACCGTGAAGAGCCGGGTGTCGGTCATTACGGTATTTTTAATGGCCGTAAATTCCGTGAGAACATTGCTCCGGCAGTCAAAGAATTTATGACCAAGCACAGCTAAGAAACGACCGACAAATAGGCACTGTGGGGCAATACAAACACCCCACTGAATCGTGCGCACTTATCATCTGAGGTATGATCAAACAAATGGTTTGGATCTGCCTCAGATGCCTTCATCGTCCTCCTCTCAGTCTTCTAGCACACAGTCTTCCCGTACTCGGTCTTCCCGCTCTCAGTCTGCGTCGAACGCGTCAGGTGCTGCGACAGCCAGCCGCCGTTCGTTGACCGATGATCTCTATGAAAAACTCGTTAACGACGAAGATGCTCGCGCGTGTCGCGCCATTCCCGATGAGGCGTGCCGAGAGGTACCGGGTAATTTTATTCGTACGCTCGCCAGTCAGGCCCTGACCAAGCTGGGCGATGCACTGGTCAATCCGAAAATTACCTTGCCCTGGTTATTGCAATCGGTGGGGGCACCGCTGTGGATGCTGGCCTGGTTGGTGCCGATCCGTGAGTCGGGGTCGATGCTGCCGCAGTTGGCTATTGCCAGCTGGGTACGTACCTTGGCTGTGCGTAAGTGGGTCTGGGTGTTGGGCAGTGGCTTGCAGGCGCTGGCCATTGCTGGACTCGCGTTATTGGCGTTGGCCAGCCTCGGGCCATTGGCGGAGGCGGGTACGCTGGTAGGCGGCTTGATGCTGGGGTTACTGGTGCTGTTCAGTTTTGCACGCGGGTTAAGTTCGGTGGCGTCGAAGGATGTGCTGGGGAAAACCATTCCTAAGCAACGTCGTGGCAGTTTAGGCGGCTGGGCCGAGAGTCTGGCAGGGTTTATTACCTTAGGCCTGGCGTTGGCGCTGATGTTTGGGCCGGGATTGCAAGGCGATGCGGCGACTCAGTTATACGCGGCGGGATTTGCGGCCGCGGCGGGTTTGTGGGCACTAGCGGCGTGGGTGTATGCCGGTATCCGTGAGTTTCCGGGCGAGACCGACGGTGGCAAAAATGGTCTGAAAGAAGCGTTTGGGCGGGTCTCTTTGCTGTGGGAAGACGCGCCCTTTCGGAATTTTCTGTTGGCTCGCGGTCTGTTGTTGTGCTCGGCGCTCACAGCCCCGTTTATCGTGGTTCTGGCGCAGCAATCCTTACAGGCGAGCCTGAGTGTGCTGGCCCTGTTTATGGCTGCCAGCGGCCTCGCAAGTTTGCTCTCGGGGCGCTTTTGGGGGCGGTTTGCCGATGTCTCCAGTCGTCGGGTGATGATCTCGGCCGGACTGTTGGCCGCGGCCGTTGGCGCAGTGATCTGGGCCTTTGCGTTCTGGTTACCCGGCAGTTTGCAACAGCTCTGGCTGTTGCCGCTGATGTACTTTGTACTGAGTGTGGCGCATCAGGGCGTTCGGCTGGGGCGTAAAACCTACGTAGTTAATCTGGGTGAAGGTAACCGCCGTACCGATTACGTCGCGGTGGGCAATACCCTGATCGGCATCCTACTGCTGCTCACAGGCGCCATTGGTGCACTGACGCCCTGGTTGGGCATAGCTGGGGTGATTCTGGTGTTGTCGCTGATGGGACTGGCGGGCAGCGCCATGGCCTGGCGCTTACCCGAAGTGGAAGATTAGCCGCGATCAATCAGGTAGTTCAGATATTCGTCGCGTAAGCTGCGCTTCTGCAACTTGCCCGTAGCCGTGTGTGGCAGCGTATCCACCACCAGTACGTCGTCCGGCGTCCACCATTTGGCGATCTTGCCTTCCAGGTAGGCATAAACGCTCTCCTTGTTGAGTTCGTGGCCTTCGACCGGCACGACAAATAATAGGGGGCGCTCGTCCCATTTTGGGTGTTTGACCCCAATGACGCAGGCTTCAGCAACGTCGGGGTGGCCGACAGCCGCATTTTCCAGATCAATTGAGGAAATCCATTCGCCACCGGATTTCACCACATCTTTGGCGCGATCGACGATCTGCAGATAGCTTTGCTCATCGATGACGGCGATGTCGCCGGTATCAAACCAGACACACCCGGCATCGTCGGTGAAAAAGGCATCGGGCTTGTGGGTTTTGTAATAACCACTGAGCACCCAAGGGCCACGAACGCGCAGGTAACCGCGGGTTTCACCGTCATGCGGCAGGCGTTTGCCATCGTCGTCAAAAATCGCCAGTTCAATGCCAAACATGGGTTTGCCAGCAGTGGTTTGCAGGCGATAGCGCTCGTCGTCGCTCATGCTTGCCATGGCCTTTGTCGGAGCGCCCAGCGTTGCCAGTGGCGAGGTCTCTGTCATGCCCCAGATCGGCAGCAGATAAATACCAAAGTCCTTATCCAGTGTTTCGACCAGAGAGCGCGGTGATGCAGAGCCGCCGACGCCGACGGTTTTCACGCTGGGAATGCCCAGATCATTGGTCTTGAGATAGTCGACTAAGCGCAACCAGACGGTGGGGACCCCCAGCATCAGATCGACCTTCGCCAGATCAATCAGCTCGTACAACTCAGGGCCATCCATGCCATCGCCGGGTAGCACCAGCGTGGCGCCGGACATGGGCGCAATGTAAGGCATGCCCCAGGCGCACACGTGATACATAGGGACGACCGGCATCACCACACTGTCGCTGGACACATTCAGCGCGTCCGGATTACGGCTGGCGTAGGCGTGCAGTACCGTGGATTCATGCGAGTAGAGAACCCCCTTGGGGTTGCCCGTGGTGCCGGAGGTGTAACACAGGCAGGCTGCCTGATGAGCATCAAAGCGCGGCCACTCAAACAGATCGGGTTGCGCCGCCAGAAGATCCTCGTAATTGATGGCATTGGGCAGGCTGGTGGTCGGCATCTGCGCGCTGTCCACCATCAGCACGAAGCCTTTAACGCTGCTGAGTTGGTCGGCGATGGGCTCCAGCAGGCTGGCAAAACACGCATCCAGAAAAACATAACAGTCTTCGGCGTGATTGATGATGTATTCCACTTGTTCGGCGTACAGGCGAGGGTTCACGGTGTGACAGATTGCCCCGATGCCGGAAATGCCGTAATAACACTCCAGGTGGCGATAACCATTCCAGGCCAGTGTGGCCACGCGGTCGCCTTCACCGACGCCCAGAGCAATCAGGGCGTGCGCCAGTTGCTTGCTGCGCTTTAATGCATCGCGGTAGGTATAGCGATGAATGTCCCCCTCCAGACGGCGGCTGATGATTTCGCGGTCGCCGTGGTGGGCGGCGGCGTATTCAAGCAAATCACTGATGAGCTGGGGTTGCAGCATCATCTGGCCCGGCAATGGCGTAGCAGCGGTCATGAGGGTGCCCTGTAATGAAATAAATGACACTTCAGCTTATGCCCGCCTTGCGGACTCAGCCAGTAGAAACGTGAAGTTTGTTCGGTGAATTTTTTATCAATAAAAGGGTCGTGGTTCGCCACGGCATGGCCTATGACGCAAAGGGTGTTTTTGTTGGCGGGGTCTGACGTCATTGTCGCCACATCATGAGCCAGATCAGTGCCGCCCAGAGGAGCGCGCAGGTAAGGTGAAAATCTCACTGGCAGGGTAATGACCCGCGAATGACCCGCACACGTTTTAGCAGGAGGCTTCCATGAGTGAACACAGCATAGAGTTGCTCGGGCAAAAATTCAGTTATCCCACGACCTGGCAGGGAACGCTGTCGGTGATGGCTGTCTCTGCCGCCATCGCATTTCTGGGGTATACCCTCGATGCCGA
The DNA here is from genome assembly GCA_036148335.1 of Pseudomonadota bacterium. Lineage (GTDB taxonomy): Bacteria > Pseudomonadota > Gammaproteobacteria > Pseudomonadales > Oceanobacteraceae > Thalassolituus. Next base: position 1,938 of record JAYYHP010000118.1, on the reverse strand, counting down.
TCAGATTCGCTCTTACCAAGGCTTATTCGCTGGAAAAACAGAGCAGGCGTATCAGGAATCACTGGATACGGTAGCGACCTTGAATCAGCAGATTGAGTCCATGCAAGGCACGATTTTAGAGCTGTCTGCTAAAGCCTCCCTCAATGGCGAGGAGAAAAAACAGGTGTACCAGGTACTGGAGAGTGATCGTCTGACACGAGAGAACAAACTCAATGCGCTCAGCGTCAGCCAGCAGGCACGTACCGATGCGCTACTGACTCAGGCGCCTGATTTGCCGCCCCGCGAAATTAAGAAAATCGAATTGCAGCAGCAGAGCATTGAACAGCAGTTGAAAGCCATTCAGACCCTGCAATCGACTCAGAATAAGGTGCTGCGATGAAAAGCTTGGTGATTTGCGCGGACGGCACCTGGAACCGACCTGAAAAAGATCTGAAAAAAGACGTCGCCACTAATGTCCTGCGTCTGGCTCGGGCGGTGGCGCCGGCCACCAGTGCTCAGCAAGTATTTTACGACTGGGGCGTGGGGTCGTATTACGATCAGACCATCGGCGGTGCGACCGGGCGAGGACTGCATAAGAATATTTTGGACGATTACCGTTATCTGGTGCAGAACTACAATCCGGGGGATCGTATTTATTTATTCGGATTCAGTCGCGGTGCCTACACCGTACGCAGTTTGTGTGGCCTGATTAATAACTGCGGTATTTTGCGGCGCGATCAGGCGCACCGGATTGAAGAAGCGTTTCGTCGGTACAAATCGTCGTCGCGGGACTGGCATCCTGATGGTAAAAAATCCGTCGAATTTCGCACCCAGTATTCGCACCCGTCGCGCACCATCGATTTTGTTGGCGTGTGGGACACGGTGGGGGCGATGGGCATTCCGATTTCCTTTTTGGGCTTGTTCGACGACAAAGACGAGTTCTATGACACTAAGCTTGGGCGGAATGTCGCGGTGGCGCGTCATGCCATGGCCATCGATGAGCATCGTCGTGATTTTGAGCCCACAATTTGGCAGGAGCGTCCGGGGCTGGACATCAAGCAAGTCTGGTTTGCTGGCGCGCACAGTGACATCGGCGGCAATTATCAGCGAGATCGCGATGGTGGCTTAATTTCCGATGCCGCGCTGGAATGGATGTTGGACGAAGCAGCGCAGCATGGATTGTCAATTGAGCCCCATGTCCGCGACAGCCTGTGTTATCACGCTGGTTCCAGTATTCATAACTCATACCGTAAGTTCTATCGCGTGAAAAAGCGGCTGTATCGTCCCATCAATCACGGCCACGGACCGGTATTGATTCATCGTTCGGTGCAACAGCGCTGGCAGCAGGATGCCGGTTATCGCCCGAAGAATCTGAAAGCGTATCTAAATGAACATGGTTGGCCTGCGCAGCTGGAAGGCTAGCGCGGGCAACGAGGGCCAGCATGAACAACGAGGGCTAGTGCAGACAGCCCAGTAAGTCATCAATCCTCAACTCACCACGCTCCTGAATAGCAAAGGGTAACGCCGTCACATTTTTGCAGGGATGGACGGATAAGTACCCTAGTTTGCCGGAAAATCACCTATGACAAACAGGCCAGATCATTAAACTGACTGCGTCACTTCTAATTCAGGGCTTTGCTCTTGATCTGGTTTCCTCGGCGCCGACGGATGCGCGCTGCACTTCTCTCTTCAACATTTGATCCCATTCGTGCGGTGTTGTGTCTTTGGGGTGCCGTCATATTGCTGGTTGGGACGGGGGTAGGTGCTCAATCAGTCGCGGCTGAGCCCGTGTCGGATAACAATCGATCAACTCAGGGCTTCCAGTACTTTGCGCAGTTGCCCACAGATGTGTCGGCGATCTTCCGCGACAAGGGCTTTTACGACCGTTCTGGCTGCTCGGCGCTGGTCTCACGCTTACTGACCGAGACCTACAAGATGCCAGTCTCGGAAGGCGAGTTT
>JAYYHP010000117.1:0-3261 GCA_036148335.1 Pseudomonadota bacterium | reverse complement strand
GTGAAGACGGTGCGGCAAAAGCCGTACAGAGCTGGACCATTACCGTGGGCGATGTGAATGATGCACCGGTCATTACCTCGGTTGCTCCTACCGAAGCGATCGAAGATACCCTGTACCAGTATGCTGTTCAGGTCACCGACCCAGACGATGCCAACAACGGCACGGATCTGACCTTTACCCCGATCTCAGTGCCAGCCGGTATGACCATTTCCAACATGGGCCTGGTTGAGTGGACGCCAGCGAATGGCATCACCAGTGTTAATGTCACCGTTCGCGTCGCCGACGGTGGTGAAAGCGGTGCTGCACCGGATGACCAGAGCTGGACCATTACCGGGGCACCAGACAACGACGCACCAACAATCAACGAAGGTGCGACAACGACTCTGGTTACTGATGAAGACGTAGCCGGTGACATTACGCTGACGGCGACTGACATTGACGGCGACAGCCTCACCTGGAGCGTGTCGGCGGATGCTACTAACGGTACCGCTACGGTTACTGCGGCAGGTGTTGTGACTTACACCCCAGCGGCGAACGTGAACGGTACCGACAGCTTCACTGTCTCTGTATCCGCCGACGAAGAAAACGACAGCATTGTAGTCAACGTGACTGTGAATGCAGTGAACGACGTACCTGTGATTACCTCTGTTGCACCGACTGACGCGACTGAAGACGAAGCCTACAGCTACTCAGTGATCGCGACCGATGCCGATGCCGACACTCTGACGTACAGCCTGACGACTAAGCCTACTGGTATGAGCATTGATGCGGCGGATGGCAGCATCAGCTGGACACCAGCGAATGGTGTGACCTCTGCCAACGTTACTGTACAGGTAAGCGATGCGCAGTCGAGCGTAAATCAGAGCTTTACTATTACGGTGGCAGCGGTTAACGATGCGCCAACATTTACGTCAACGCCGTTAACCGGTGCGATTGAAGATACTCAATACCGTTACACCCTGGTGGCGAACGATGTCGATGGTGATGCACTCACCTTTACCCTGGTCGCAGGGCCGGGAGGCATGGCATTGAACGGCGACACACTCGAGTGGACCCCGGCCAATGGCGTTACCTCGGCGGATGTGACGGTTGAAGTGTCAGACGGTACCCTGACTGCGACTCAGAGCTACACCATCACCGTGGGTGCGACCAACGACGCACCTGTGATTTCCGAAGGTGACACTGCGACGCTGACAACGGATGAAGATACCCAAGGTTCACTGACGCTGAACGCCACTGACATTGATGGCGACACCATCAACTGGACTATCTCCGTACCAGCCACTCAAGGCTCGGCACTGGTGTCTGGCAGTGGTAACAGCCAGAGCATCAGCTATACGCCAAACGCAGACTTTAATGGCAACGACAGCTTTACTGTTCTGGTCTCTGACGGTACGGCTACCGATAGCATTACGGTAAGCGTGACTGTCTCTGCGGTTAACGACGCACCAGAGTTCACCTCTGTGCCTGCGACGGCTGCTACCGAAGATCAGCCATACAGCTACCAGGCAACTGCAAGTGATGTCGATGAAGACACACTGACCTTCAACCTGATCTCAGGTCCTCAAGGTCTGGCAGTGACCAGCGCCGGTGCCGTTACCTGGACGCCAGAAAACGGCGTTACCTCAGGTGCCGTTGTACTGGCAGTCAATGACGGAACTGTGTCGGTCGAGCAGACTTTCACCATCACAGTGACAGCCGTGAATGATGCACCGGAGTTCACTTCGGTCGCCGTAACAGAAGCGACTGAAGATGAAGCTTACGCCTACGATGTGAACGCCACCGATGTGGATGGCGATACTCTGACGTACAGCCTGACCGTAGCACCTGCTGGCATGAGCATTGATGCGGCCAGTGGCCAGATCAGCTGGACACCAGAGAACGGTGTTGAGTCGGCTAACGTGACGGTGTCTGTGACTGACGCCACCACGACTGTGACTCAGAGCTTCACCATCACGGTGACCGCTGTAAACGACGCGCCAGAGATCACCTCAGCCGCAGTTGTCGGTGCGACCGAAGATACACCGTACGTGTATCAGGTCTCTGCAACCGACATCGACGGTGACAGCCTGACGTTCAGCCTGAGCACCGCGCCAGAAGGCATGAGCATTGATGCTCAGACGGGTGAGATCAGCTGGACGCCAGAAAACGGTGTTTCTTCTGCGGATGTGACCGTTGAAGTCAGCGATGGCACGCTCTCGGATACCCAGAGCTACACCATTACTGTGACGGCAACCAACGATGCTCCAGAGATCGCTGACGGTGAGACCAAGTCGGTAACCTTTGCAGAGGATACTTTTGCGATTACTTCGCAAAGTGCAGCCGATATCGATGGCAACGTACTGACCTGGAGCATCAGCCAGCAGGCGGGCAACGGTACCGCAGCGATTGCCGGTGACGCGACGGGTAATACTGTGTCGATCTCTTACCGCGGCAACGCTGACTTTAATGGCGAAGATACCTTCACCGTTCAGGTAACCGACGGCACTGCGACAGATACTATCGTTTACACAGTGACGGTCACCCCGGCGAATGACGCGCCAGTCTTCACCTCAAGCGCGAACACCGAGGCAACCGAAGACATCGCTTACGTGTACGACGCGAACGCATCGGATGTAGATGGCGATACTCTGACCTACAGCCTGACCGCAGCGCCAGCGGGCATGACCATTGACGCCGCGAGCGGTGTGATCAACTGGACGCCAGAAAATGGTGTGACGTCTGCCGATGTCACGGTTACGGTGGCGGATGCAGCGGTCTCTGTAGATCAGAGCTTCACGATTACCGTGACTGGCACTAACGATGCGCCTGAGATCACCTCAGTAGCGACTACGGAAGCGACTGAAGACGAAGCCTACAGCTACGACGTAGACGCAACAGATATCGACGGCGATGCACTGAGCTTCAGCCTGACGGATGCGCCAGCGGGCATGTCCATTGATGCGACCAGCGGTGTCATCAGCTGGACGCCAGGCAATGGTGTTACCAGTGCCAACGTCACCGTACAGGTTACTGATACTGCACTGACGGATTCTCAGAGCTTTACGATCACAGTGACTCCTGTGAACGACGCTCCGGAAATCACGGAAGGTGAGAGCGCTACGCTGACCACCGATGAAGACAACATGGGCAGCCTGACCCTGAATGCAACAGACAATGATGGCGATACCATCACCTGGAGCATCAGTGGTGCAGCCACTCATGGTTCAGTCGTTGTTTCCGGCACCGGGTCCAGCCAAGTGGTGAACTACACCCCGGATG
>JAYYHP010000116.1:0-3318 GCA_036148335.1 Pseudomonadota bacterium | reverse complement strand
ATTGGGCGCAGTGGTGGAATGTATGGATGACACAGCCACTATATGAGACGCCCGATGCACTCGACTGGCAGCCCTGTGCTTCTGTGCCAGTACTGCATTCAGTGGATGCCCTACCGCTGCGCTTTCCAGTAGTACATGACGACAACCGGCCAGATCACTACTCACCGGCTGAGTTGGAAACCCCGGGGCGGCAAATGGGTGGGCGCCATATCGCCCAACAAATTCTCAACGATTTTTTTCAACGCCGTGGCGAGTTTTATCGCGGTTCGATTTCCAGCCCGATCACGGCCGAAAATGGCTGTTCACGCCTGAGCCCCTATCTGGCGTTAGGCTGTTTGGGCATGCGAGAACTGGTGCAAGCCCTGCGTGAACGGCGACGTGGTGCGGAAGGCCGTTGGAAAGCCAGTTTATCAGCCTTTGAATCCCGCCTATGGTGGCACTGTCACTTTATCCAGAAGCTGGAAGATCAGCCCAACATGGAGGTCAATAACCTCCACCCATTGACCGAACGCCTGCATCGCCCGTTCGATCAGGCGCGTTTTAAGGCATGGCAGGAAGGGCGCACCGGCTGGCCGTTAGTCGACGCATGCATGCGTTATCTGACGTATCATGGCTGGGTGAACTTTCGCATGCGCGCCATGCTGGTATCCGTCGCAGCGTATCCCTTGAGCCTGCCCTGGCAACCCGTTGCGCAACATCTGGCAACCTTATTTACCGACTACGAACCCGGTATTCACTACCCTCAGGTACAGATGCAAGCAGGCACCACGGGTATCAATGTACCGCGTATGTATAACCCTATATTGCAAGCGCAGCGACTGGACCCGACCGGGCAATTCGTCCGGCGTTGGGTGCCGGAACTACGGCAGGTCTCTGACCAGTGGATTTTTGAACCCTGGAAAATGCCACCAAAATTGCAGCAGCAGGCAAACATGAGGTTAGGAGAAGACTATCCAGCGCCTATGGTGGAGTTTTCACAGGCGGTCAGAGAAGCTCGGGCGGATTTGAGTGCGATACGTGGGTCTGAGTTTAAAACCGTTTCCCGCAAAATCGGCGCCCAGCATGGATCACGTAAACGAAGCAGTTCACGCAGAGGCGGCAAGTCTGCCGCCTCGCGTCAGCAAATGGATTTGTTTTAATCCGGCAGGCGGAAGCACACCAGCGCCTGATTCATGTCCGAGATGGTCGTTAAAATACCGTCGGCACGCTGGCTGGCACTGCTGATCTCGTTAAGAATTTCTGCAGCGGCGCCGTTTACACGAGTCACGTTCTGACTGACTTCACCGGCCACGCTGGTTTGTTCTTCAACGGCACTGGCCACCTGCATGTTCAGATCATTAATACCGGCAATGGCCTCACGGATTTTGACCATTTGCTCACCGGCAACGCGAGCAAAACGAATGGTCTCGTGACCCAGGCCACTGCTCTTGCTCATACTGGTCGCGGCCGCTTGGGCGCCCGACAAGAACTGCGACACCATGCCTTCAATTTCCACCGTGGATTCTTGAGTGCGCTGCGCCAGTGTTCGGACTTCATCCGCGACCACGGCAAAACCACGCCCTTGCTCGCCGGCTCGCGCCGCCTCAATCGCGGCATTGAGTGCCAACAGGTTGGTTTGCTCGGCAATGCCTTTAATCACATCCAGCACCTTGGAGATATTCTGGCTGTTGCGTTCAAGCTCACCCAGAGCGTCTGCACTGGAATCAAGACTGGTCACCAACTCGCTGCTCATGTCGGTGGACTTATCGTTGGCTTCCTGGCCGGTACGCGCCAGCTTAACAACCTCTTCAGTGGCTTGGTGGGCCTTGGAGGAATTTTCCGCCACTTCTTCTACCGCAATCGCCATTTGGTGCACGGCGGTGGTGACGTGTTGAATTTCGCTGGTCTGGACGTCAACGTTCGCACGAATAGACCCGGAGCTCTGCGACTGGTTCTGTAAACCGCCCGTCACTTCCTGCGCCGTGGTCTGGATGATTTTCATCATGCCCGCGACTTGCTGACGCATTTGCTCAAGGTGGGTTAAGAGTTCATTGATTTCGTCTTTGCCAGTGGCACGAATTGGCGTTGCCAGATCGCCCGCCGCCATCGCCATGATCTGTTTGCGCGCACGGTCCAGTGACGTTTTCACACTGTTGACGATCAGCCCGCCAATACCAATGGCCATACCCACCGCTAATACCAACAGCAGTAGTAACGTGCTTTTTACATTCCCTACCTGCTCGCTGATGGACGCCATGGTCGCTTCAGCGTTGCCGCCTTCCGATAACGACTGCGTAATGGCAGCCTCTGCCGCCGATAGCTGCGACAGAATGACGACATCGGTAATTACCTGCAAAATGCAGAAAAACGCGATGATGCCGATCAAGCGTTGACGAACAGAAAGTTGACTGAGCATACACCCGGCTCCTAACAAATCAGACAGACTTCTTGGAGTATAGTCCGGGGTTGAGATTTATCCTGTCGGGTCAGGCAGTTATTTCTGTTTCACCCTCCGTTGCCGGATGAAAGGTCTCGCGGCCGTACAATTCCGACAGCAAACGTGCCTCGCCGTTGGGCTGTACCATACGGGCGTGGCTGCGATTCAGCTGGCGCGGCTCTTCGACACCACAGCTATGCGCGATAATCCCAACCTCCTGTACCAGAGAGCGCGCAAAGTGCGCGACCCGCTGCGCTTTGTCCTCAGGGACAAGTCCGCGCTGCAGCTTCGGATCATGAGTCGTAATGCCGGTAGGACAGGTATTTTTATTGCACTGCAACGCCTGAATGCACCCCAGTGCAAACATAAAGCCGCGTGCGGTCGTAACGAAATCAGCACCCACGCATACCGCCCAGGCAACGCGATCCGGCGTGATCAGTTTGCCAGAGGCCACGATGCGAATGCGCGGACGCAACGCGAACTCATCTAAGGTGTCGACCAGCATGGGTAAAGCCTGAGCCAGCGGCAGCCCCATATAATCCATCAATGATTGTGGTGCGGCGCCGGTGCCGCCCTCAGCGCCGTCTAAAGTAATAAAGTCGGGCGCACTGTCGATGCCGCGTGACTGAATGGCGCGACACAGATCTTTGATCCAGTCGTTATTGCCCAGCACCGTTTTAAAGCCCACTGGCTTCCCTGTGACGTCACGGACGTGATTAATCATATCCAGGAGGTCGTCGACCGAGCGCACTTCGGGCTGACCGTTTGGACTGATGGAGTCTTCCCCCACAGGAATGTGACGAATCGCCGCGATTTCTTCGCTGACTTTAGCCCCCGGTAATATGCCGCCTTTTCCCGGTTTGGCGCCTTGGCTGAGCTTAATCTCAAACATTTTTACTTGC
>JAYYHP010000115.1:0-9641 GCA_036148335.1 Pseudomonadota bacterium | reverse complement strand
GGCCGCCTCATCATCGATTTCACCAGCCGCCTCATCGCCCAGCATCAACGCGGCTTCAATCGTGGACCAACCGCCTCGGCCAGCATCACTGGCAAGCCAGTCGGCAACAGCATCGGCCAACGGGTCGCCTTGTGTTAGCGTCTCCCCCAACGACTGCCACTCTGCCGCCGAAGGCTCGGCCGCATCACGATCCTGAATAAACCAAAGCAACGACGAGGCGATACGACGCGACTGATTCAGATGCACACCGTGGCGCTCGGGTAGCGAGACACCCGGCTTGATTCCATGCTTCATCCGCTGTTATCCTGATTGGTACTATTGCGTACCAGCATGAAAGCAATTCTTGGTACTGTCAAGTACCAATTTTTATCAACACAGGTTGCACCAATACAGGAAACCGCCATGAATACCGCCGTGATGGATTATCGACAACGTCTACTGAAAGCCCTTGAACAGGCATTGGCAGAAAAGCCTTATCGGGACGTCACACTGTCCGATATCACGGCGGCGGCCAAAGTCTCCCGTCGAACCTTTTATGAACATTTCAGCAACAAAGATGAATGCCTGCTGGCGCTGTCAGAGCAGACCTGCCAAGGCATTCTTACTTTGATTCTGGCATCGTTTTCATTGGATGACGTTTGGGAAGATGTCGTCACTAAAGTCACCATGGCGTACCTGACGTACATCAACGATCATCCGGATACCATGCTGGCCCTCTACACTGAGGTGATGACGTTAGGTCAGGCGGGCATGGCATCGCGCCGCAAAATCTCGGAGACATTCGCCGAACTACTACGCAGCCAGACTCACATTCGTCAGGCGTGCGGAGAGATCAGCCGTAGTATTGATTCGGCGACGGGCTTAGCGTTAGTGGCGGGTATTAATGAGTTGATTCTCTATCGCCTGTTAGACAAAGAAAAAGACGATCGCCCGTTTCAATCTCTGGCACCCACCGCCATCGGTCTGGTGATGCGCCTGACGACGGATGACGACCACCAAGCGGGCGAGAAAAACGCCTGATCAAACAGGCCCCGGAGTATGTCAATGTACATATTTCAGGGCCTCAGGGAATTAAAACACCCGTGTAATGCCGCTTATTCAGGCAGGCACTGAACGTCGTCGGAGACTTTACGCATGACCAACATTACCTGGCCCACGTGCAGGCCAAATTTGCTCATACGGGTTTCGTTAATCACGACGCCATCGGCAACCTGAAACATCCAATCCTCCATGTTCAGATCGATGGTGTCTCCCGGTTCGCCATAGCGCAGGGTGTACTGCATGTAAATAGCATTCCCTGCCCAAGTCATTTCCGTTGCCTCGGGTACGTCAGTGGCTTTCGCCATCAGCACGTCACGGCCCTCTTTTACCGCCGGTGTTAACGTCCAGACCCGGGTTTCTTCGGTAGGCTCACTGCCTGCGTCATCCACAAAATGAAAGACCTCATCCAGCGTCCCGACGCCCTGCTCGTCCCACGTACCAACAATGCGGGCATTAAAGGAACGAATCTCCGCACCACTACGATCACGCACGACGCCATCGGCGCAGACTTTGCCGTCAAAGAACTCGCGAGGATCAAGCACAGGCTCCCGACCGGCGGCATGATCCACCGACAAGCCACTGCAACCATTGAGCAAAAACACCGTCGACAACACAGCGAGTGACTTAAACTGCGGAGACTTCAACTCCAGTGACTGAAACCGCAGAGACTCAAACCAACCCGACATACCAACCTCCAGACCCGCTCGAACTGAGCGAAAACTTATTCAAATATTATACAGAGTATGTCGCTGTCGGCCTGAGACTGCAACTGAGCCCCACCGGCGAGAACTAACCCCGCCTTAGAACGGGGTATAAAACGAACCTCAGAACAACCCCTGATTCATGATCCAGCCCACCAGAATGACCTGAGGGACAGTGACCAGAGGCAGGAACAGAGCGATCTTCCAGCTCTTTGTGGTTTCCTTTAACGCCATAATTTCGGTGTAGTCTGTCGCCGCACCCGCCATCAGGAACGTAAAGGCATTACCGGGAGCACTGGCGCGATTAAACAGGTCAGCCGCGATGGGGCTGGAGCCTTCCGAACACACTTCCATCACCGTGGTCGCCAACAGGGTTAACATCAGGCCACTCAACGTTGCACCAAACCACACGCCGAACGACTCGGGGGGAATAAAGATTCGGATCAGCACCACCAGCACCACACCAAATACCACCCAGCGCAACACCATTCTGGATTCTTTCAGTCCCTGCCAGAATAGGGTAAGCAATGCGCGAGGCCCCCACTCATGTGCCTGCCACGAGGCGCGCAATGCAGGCATCAGAGCGCCAGCCTCGACCTCTGTTTTATAAGGGTTTGTAGGGAGGCGACCTGCGGCGACGAGGCGATCAAAGATCCAGCCACTGACCCAGGCAATCACCAACGACCCGGCAATAAAGAGCAACGTCCAGGGCAACCCAATTAACCCCACCAGAATCAAAGTTAAGGTCAATGAGTTCCAAGGACTGGCAATCAGAAATGCCATGACCTGTCCCAGGCTGGCACCGCGCTCATAGAGCTTCATGGCCACCATCAGAATCCCGTGATTGCACAAGTCGAGCAGTAAGCCTGCTAAGGTCGCGCGTACCAGTCCCGTTTTGGTTCCGCCTTGCCCCAATACCGACATAATGGCCTCTCGAGGGATACGCCCCAGCAGTCCGACAAATAACGCCGCCGACAATATTCCCCACCACATGGCATTCACCATCTCGTGGCTGGTGTGAAACCAGGTCATCAACCAAGACGATTCCGCCAGCCACTCAGGCAGCCACTCAGGCAGCCAAGTTGCCAATGCCATGCCATTCGCGTGATCAGCGGCGTGATCGACATCGTGTACCATCAGCAGAAAACCGAGGTAACCAAGTACTACCACGGGCAGGCTGCCCCACAGCAACCAATCGATACGCTGGCGCTCCGATGGGCTACAACAACCAGCCTCCTCAGCACTGGGTTCTGTTCCGCAACAACTCATACTGACGCTTGGGGGAGCGCTCTCACCACAACAGCCTGACGTGACGTTAGAGTCAGCCTTAGCGGCTTGCTCAGTCGCTCCCGTATCTGCCGAATGACATGCTTTCTCTTTACGCGACTCAGACGACGAGCCACAACACGAACCGCGTTTCTCAGACTCAGGCTTCATGGTGCACTCCTTCGATTAAGTGACAAATATGCTCTCCGCAGGGCTGACAATCCGGCAAAGATCGCCATTGCTGGGTGGTGGCCTCCATGCGCTGAACCAGCGCTTGCAGCGAGGCCAATTTGGCTCTGGCGTCGTTCAAACGTTGCTCGATAAGATCCCGCGCCTGCGGACAAGGCGATGCACCATCCTCGGCCGCCGACAGCAGTTGCGCGATATCATCCAGCGTAAACCCAAGCTCTCTGGCACTCAGGATAAAGCGCAGTCGCCGGCACTCTTCGTCACCAAACTGGTGATAACCCGATTCGTCTTTACGAGGGCGAAGCAGCTCCATCCTGACGTAATGTCGTACGGTATTAACGTTAATTTCAAACGCCTTGGCGATTTGTCCGGCTTTCATGGCGGCCTCCTGCTTCATGACATGCGTGAGCTGGCATGGTGCCATTGCAACAATGTTCCACACCGATATTGGCAGAATAAACCTTTGAGCTACTCACAGGTCAAGCCCCGCATGTCATCGAAAAAACGAATCTGAATCACAGAGATACAAAACGGAGAGGGAAAGTCATGCAAAGTGTGGCGTGATTCCGGGCAGGCCAGCGCGAGCTGCGCTATTGTGGTGACTAACAACACGAACCGGATCAACTCAGTGAATCGGATTCTCGCCCTGGTTGTAACCCTGATGACGCTCAGTCTGCTATCGAGCCTCAGTTACAGCAAAGACATCATTATCGACGACGAGTTTCGCAGCCAGCCCTTGGGCGAGGGGCTGCGTTACTGGTTTGCGACCAGTCACGATGACCGACCGCCCCCATTATCATCGCCACTTTGGCAAACCAGCGAATCGACACTGACCTTTGGCTTCGATCAGCGTCAACTCTGGGTTACCTTCCGCATTCAGAATTACAGCAGCGACACCGCCCGACTGGTATTGGATATTCAGTACCCTCTACTGGACGTTGTCGGGGTCGAGTTCCGAAATGGTAACCCCAGCAGCCTCCACTTGCCCCCAGAGCTGCCGACCAAACTGCCGACTGAACTGTTACTTGGCGATACGGTCGAACAAACGCCCGGACTACCGAAACACCCGCATCTGATCGCCCCGTTTGACCTGCCCGTAGGCAGCAGTGTCGATGTCGTCATGCGTATTCATACCGAGGCCACCCTGAATGTACCTATGATCCTGTGGGATAACCTGACCTTTATAGAGCAAACGCAGAAGAGCATTGCCTACTACGTCTTTCTGTACGGCATCCTCATCGGTATTGCTCTGTATCATCTGGTGCTGTTTATTCAGGTCAAAGAGACCGGCTTCTTGTGGTTCTCGTTATTCCTGATGTCTCTGGTCAGCGTGTTTGCCTACTTCCAGGGCTTTCTGACTACCTATGTCACCAGTGACTATCAGCAGTACAACAACCAGTTGCTGGTCTGGGGCTATGCTCTGACGGCCTGCTTCTGTGGCATGTATATTCTGCGGATTCTCAGCCTGCGACGCACTCAACCGGGCCATACCCGCAGCGTATACTTTATGATGGCAACGGGCGTGGTACTCATTGTTGCCGCGCCCTTTACCGGCTACGACATCATGATTCGCGTGCTCACGGGCTACGCCATCATGAGTGTTGTGATTGTATTTTCTGCCCAGATCCGTCGCGCCCTTGATGGCTTTGAGCCGGCCTACTACGCCACGCTGGCGGGCGCCTTCTGCGTTGCTGGCATGGTGGTAACCCTGTTCGAAAAAACCGGCATGGTGACGTCAACCTTCTTCACCCGCTCTGCAGGTGATCTGGGTTTTACTCTGATGGCTATGATGTATGCCCTGTCATTGTCACAACGGATGAAATGGGAGCAGTCACAGCGCCGTCTGGCACAGCGACGTAATCTCGAAGTGCAGGCCGAACTGCTGTCGACTCAGACACAATTGAACAAAGAGTTGGATTCTCTGGTACAGGATCGCACCAAGGCGTTAGAAGACGCCAATGAGAAACTGAAGAAAATCAGCATCACCGATCCACTGACTGGGCTGGCCAACCGTCGCCACTTCGACGAGACCTTCTATCAGGCCTACACACGGGCATTAAACAGTCAGTCTACGCTGGCGTTGCTGCTGATCGATATCGATCACTTCAAACGCATCAACGATCAATACGGCCACCCTTTTGGCGATGCCTGCCTGGTTCAGATCAGTGAGCGTATCGACAGCATTACCCGGGAATATGGTGGCACGGCCGCACGCTATGGTGGCGAGGAGTTTATCGTTATTTTGCCCGGTAAATCGCTGGATGAGGCTGAGCTGATCGCCCGTTCGATCATGCGGCTGGTACGTGAGCAACCCGTCGCGGCTGGCGATCAAAGCGCTCGTATCACTGCCAGCATAGGTGTTCACGCAGAAATTCCAGAGCGCCCCGAGCGCGCCGATAAGTTCATCGACTTCACCGACAAGCTGCTCTACGAAGCCAAACGTCAGGGGCGCGACCGCATTATCTCATCATCACAACAAATGCAGCCCGGCTGAGCGATCAGTCGGCGGCGCCAAATTCAGCGATGCCGGTCAGCGTCTCGCTGACTTCCCACAGGCGCTCGCTCAATTCCTCATCTCGCGATGCACGACTACGGATGCCCGGCTTGCGGCGTACCCAATAACCACCGCGGCGGACTGGATCAGTATCCAAGGCCAACCAGATTTGCGTGTCGGCGCCCTTTTCTTCCGAAATCAGAAACGGAAAAAACACTCGGGTTACCCAATCCGGGAACTGACGGTAGAACTCCGTTTTCACGCCGCCGGGGTGAAACGCGAAGGCGCGGATATTCGTTCCCTGAAGGCGCTTCTCCAAGCCGTTCACAAACAGGATGTTGGCCAACTTAGAGCGCCCGTACAGGTAGAACTGTCGCAATCCAAACCGATCTCCGCGGGGCGGATGTTCAATCGTGTCAAAGAAATCCAGACGGGTGCCCACCCAATGCGCGACCGAACTGGTCACGATCACGCGAGCCTCGTCCGACGCCTTTAACAACGCAAAGCACTCATGGGTCAGTTGAAAATGTCCCAGATGGGTCGCCGCAAACATGTACTCCTGACCCGCCGCATTGGTGCGGATACGCTGCGTAAACAGCCCCGCATTCAGTATCAGTCGATCAATCACATCGGTGTGCGCTTTAACCTCTGCCGCCAACGCACTGACCTGGGCCGCGTCCGACATATCAACCGCAAAGAACCGCACCTCCTGATTGCCGGTTTCCTCACGGATCTGCTGAGCCACGGCCTCGCCCTTTTCACGATCTCGTGCAGCGATCAATACACGGTAGCCTTCTTTGGCCAGCCGGGTCGCGGTGATCTTTCCCAGACCGGCGCTGCCGCCAGTAATCAGTGCTGTTTTCATGGTTATCTTCCGTAAATTAAATGATGGCAACGAGTGTACCGGGAAAATCAGGCAAAAAAAGCGGTGTGACCTACACTGAAAGTCGTATACGAGTATTGGATTCGCGACATGTTTGCAGCAGAACAAAAAAACATCGTTGATGCCCTCTGGCGGAAACAGCCGATTGCCCGACTGACTCCAGAAGGACGCGTTAAGAAGATCAGCCAGGAATTCAGTCGTCTGACCGGCTACCGTCTGGAGCAAATCAGTCAGTCGATTCCGGGGTTACCCAATACCCGCGAACTGATCGACTGTGATCATGTCGACATCACCACCGCCCAGGGAGACGTCGTCAGCCTTCAGGTGAACGCGACACCGATCGAGAAAAACGGCGACATCAAAGAGATCTGGGTGCAGTTCCAGACCATTGGTGACGACGCCATCAACAGCGCCGATCTCAGCTTCAAGCTGGATGCCTTTGACCGTGCCCTGGCCGTCATTGAGTTCTCCCCAGAGGGAACCATCCTCGACGCCAACGCCGCGTTTCTTGAGACCATGGGTTACCAACGCCATGAAATCGTTGGTAAACACCACCGGATGTTCCTCAGTGGCGTGGCACAACACGCGCAAAGCTACAAAACCTTCTGGTCCGACCTGGCATCGGGGAAAGCCAATAACGGGCGCTTTGAACGGGTGAATGCCCAAGGCGACACCATCTGGCTTCGGGCAGCCTACACCCCAGTGTTTGATCATGAGGGTACGGTCACCAAGGTAATTAAGACAGCCACTGATATTACCGAGGCAGTCAAGCAGCAAGAAAAGCTCAAACTCATCTCCATGGTGTCGGACTGCTCCAGCAACTCCATTGTGATTACCGATAACGAAGGCCGTATCGTTTACGTCAATGACGCCTTCCTTCACAAAACCGGCCATAGCCGTAACGAAGTCATTGGCAAGGTACCGGGCAGTTTCTTACAGGGTGAACACACCAGCAAAGAAACCCGTGCTTTCATCAGCGAAAAACTGCGCAAGGAAGAGCCCTTCTACACCGAAATTCTGAATTACGACAAAGAAGGCCACCCCTACTGGAACGCGTTATCCGTGAACCCCGTGTTTGACGAATCCGGCTGGCTAACGAATTTTGTCTCGGTACAGGTCGACATTACCGACACCAAAAGCCAATCGCTGGAATACTCCAAGCGCGTTGAGGGGATTGATGCCACCACGCCAGTCTGTGAGTGGGCCCCAGACGGCGGCATGCGTCGCATGAATAAAGTCATGCTGGATCTACTGGGGTACGAGTCTCAGAGTCAGGCGCAAGGAGCGATTGGTCGCTTATCCGATGTGGTTAGCCCTACCGAACTGGCCACCTTAAAATCTGGCGAGCAAGTCATTAACGAATACGCGCTGCGCCATGCCAATGGCACAACGACCTGGTTGAACCTGACGATTTGCCCGATTCGAGACTCGGTGAATCAAATCTCAACGTATGTGGTGTATGGCATTGATGTGACCGCCAAAGTCGAGGCCACTCGGGTCACCGATCAGGAAATGACACAGGTACTGACCTCCAGTGAAAAAATTGCCGACATCATTAAAGTCATTAACGATATTTCGGATCAGACCAACCTGCTGGCACTGAACGCAGCCATCGAAGCAGCGCGCGCCGGGGAAGCTGGACGCGGTTTTGCTGTGGTTGCCGATGAAGTGCGTAGTCTGGCGACCCGCACGGGTGAATCCGCTGACCAGATTCAGATTCTGGTTCATGAAACCGGAACCCGGGTCAGTAAGTTGGCAGAATCACTGAAGAAACTCAGCAATAATTGATTCGCTGGCTTTTTCGCTGGTTTGTTCGCGGGTTTATACTCCGGTTTATATACGGGTTTGTTCAATGAGGAATAAGCCAATCAATGAACCTAACAACCGACCGTACGCGAAACGATAAAACCAGCACAATAAAAAACGGAGGCACTTGCCTCCGTTTTTTAATTATTTCTGAGTCTGGGCTTTTCCGGTTCAGGTTTTTCCGTATATGGACTTTTAACTTTACCCGCCCAGAATACAGGTCATCGAAGCACTTCAGACAGCAGACCTCAAATGGCAGGCCTAAAATGGTAGAGCTCAGAAATAGTTACAGGGTCACATCGATGTCGGCGATCACGGCATTGGCCACATCACGTGCTTGCTCTACGCTGTCAGCCACCGCCAGCGCCACGCCCAGACGACGCTTGCCCGCCACTTCAGGCTTACCAAACAGGCGGATCTGCGTATCCGGACGCATCAGGGCCGCCGCCAGATTGCCGTATACCATATTCCGGGATTCGCCGCTGACCAGCAGCACAGAAGACGCCGATGGCCCTACCTGACGAATGGCTGGAATCGGCAATCCCAGAATCGCGCGAGCATGCAGCGCGAACTCAGACAGATCCTGAGAAACCAGAGTCACCAATCCAGTATCATGTGGGCGCGGGGACACTTCACTGAAAATCACCTCATCGCCTTTCACGAACAACTCCACGCCAAACAAGCCGCGACCGCCCAGTTCGGTGGTGACGGTTTCCGCAATCTGTTGTGCTTTGGCCAGTGCCTCATCGGTCATGGCTTGTGGCTGCCAGGACTCCTGATAGTCGCCGTCTTCCTGACGATGTCCAATCGGTGCACAGAAGCTGGTGATCGTGTTGCCCTGTCCGTCATTGTGACGAATGGTGAGCAGCGTAATTTCAAAATCAAAATCGACAAAGCCTTCGATGATGACTTTGCCTTTCCCGGCGCGACCGCCCTCTTGCGCGTAAGCCCACGCTTGGTCTAACTCCGCTGCCGAACGCACAAAGCTCTGGCCTTTGCCCGACGAGCTCATAATGGGTTTCACCAGGCACGGAAAACCGATACGCTGCGCCGCCGCCAGGAAGTCGTCTTTGTCGCCCGCAAACTCGTAGCTTGATGTCGGTACGTTCAGGGTCTCGGCCGCCAGTCGACGAATCCCCTCACGGTTCATGGTCAACTGAGTTGCGCGAGCCGTCGGAACCACGTGAAATCCTTCCTGCTCCAGCTCGGCCAGCGTGTCCGTGGCAATGGCTTCAATTTCAGGGACGATTAAGGCCGGACG
>JAYYHP010000114.1:0-11264 GCA_036148335.1 Pseudomonadota bacterium | reverse complement strand
TACTCTGGACGCGACTAACCTGACCGGCGACGACATCGACGCTGACAACGTTACCGTATACCTGGATGACGGCGACGGCGTATTCAATCCGGCTACCGATACTCCAGTAACCACTGATATCGTTCTGGACGCTGACGAAGCGGCGACCATCTTCGTGGTTGGCGATCTGCCAGTTGACGCAACGACCGGCCAGCAGGCTGAGGTTGAGCTGACTGCAACTTCTGCAACTCCAGGCGTTGACGGTGCTGCTCCAGGTACTCTGATCCCAGGTCAGGGCACTAACACTCCAGCGGGTGCAGTGGTTGGCGAAAATCCAACTGATTCTGACTCTGCCACTCTGCAGGTTGGTGAAATCGTGACTGACGCTACTGTAGCGATCACGAAAACCATCGAGAGCCGTGTTGACCCATTCGGCGGTACGACTGACGTTCCAGGTACTGTTGTAACTTACCTGATCACCGTGACTCCAGAAAATGGTCCTGTCGACAACCTGGTGGTTGCGGATAGCATCCCACTGGATCTGACTCTGGTTCCTGGTTCTGTAACCATCGACACAGTAGCTAAAACTGACGCTGCAGGCGACGACGAAGTCGATGTTGCTGGTGCTGACGTGACTGTGACTCTGGGTACTGTTGCTCAGGACACCACTGTCGAAATCCGTCTGGAAGCAGAAATCAACTGATATTGAGGTGACCTATGCGTTTACTGACCACTCTAATGTTCCTGTTGCCCTTCAGCGCATTCGCTGGCGTTAGCCTGGAATCACAACCCTATCGTGTTGTGGTTACTCCCCAGGAAGACGGCTCGATGGCTGAAGAGTGGAAGGAAGCCGATCGCATCGCTCCTGGCGACAAAGTTGGCTACCGCATCACTTACGTCAACACCGGAGAAGAGCCGGTCAGTGGCGTCACCATCAACAACCCGGTGCCAGACAATACTGTGTTCATCATGAACTCAGCGAATGGCACCGGTGCCACCATCACCTACTCGGTGGATGGTTCTCAGTTCGCCCCTCTGGGTGAACTGAAAGTACTGGAGGGCGGTGAAGTCCGCCCTGCCGGTGCGGCAGATATCAAAAGCATCCGTTGGGTGCTTAACGATGCACTGGCGGCTGATGCCAGTGGCAATGTTGAATTTCAGGTTCGGGTCAAGTAACCCGGCCGGAGGTGAAGTATGAAGAAGCATGTAAAACTGGTTGGCCCTGCGGTACTGGCTGCGATGAGCACGCTTGCCGTTGAGGTACACGCCGCCGGTACTGCTGCGGGCACCGACGTAATCAACACCGCGACTCTGAACTATCAGATTAACGGTATTGATCAGGACGCCGTAGAAGCGCAGGACACGTTCAAGGTCGACATTAAGTCTGACTTTGGCTTGACGCGCGTACTGACGACTGAACCTAACACAACCTCTCTGGAAGCAGACAACGTCGTCGTTGCTGCGGTTCAGATTACCAACGAAGGTAACGCGCCGACGTCATTTGCTGTTGCAGCAGCTAACGAAACGGGCACTACCCTCGACATCAATGGTGAAACCTACACGGACAACATCGACACCGGTACTACGTACAGCTACTACGTCGATGATCCGATCAACGGTACTCAAGGTGCACTGGATGCGGCAGATACGCTGCTGAGCGGCCCTACCGCTGAAATTCCAGCCGATGAGTCTGTGACCGTCTTTGTCACTGTACCTAAGACTGAAGTCACTGGTAGCGACCAGGACGTAGCATTGACCTCCGTCACCGTGAACGGTGTTGATTCGACCGTCGATGGTACGACTTACGCACTGGATACTGACGACGGTGATCCAAGCAACGGTTCTGTCGACGACGCTGCGAATCCAAATGGTGCAACCACCATTGAAATCGTATACGCCGACGATGGTTCAGATAACACTGAACTGCTGACCGACGCCTTGGTACTGGAATTCCCGAACCTTGATGGTGACGGTACCACCAGCAACCTGACCAAAGAGTCTGCGGTAATCAGTGACCCACTGAATGGTACGACCAACCCGAAAGCCATCCCAGGCGCCGTGGTTGAGTACACCATTACCCTGACCAACACAGGTACGGCCGATGCAACGAACGTTGTGATCACCGACGTTATCCCTGCCGATACAACCTATATTGCTGACACCCTGATGGTCGCAATGGACGGAGCAACCACGCCAGTCGTCGTTGATCCATCTATCGCGAGCTACGATGCCGGCACCGATACCATCACTGCGAACCTGGGTACCGTGGACGGCGACGCCGACCCTGCGAACCAGGAGACCAACGTGATCGTATTCCAGGTTACTATCAACTAAGACGGATACCTGAGTGCTGACAGTCGTTAAATCACTGCTAAAAACGTTCAGCCGGAGCACATTCAGTGCTCTGGCTGTCCTGCTTTGTGTGCTCACCGTGAGTGCGCAAGGTGCAGTGACGCCTACGGGTACGGTGATTACTAACACCGCGACTGCCAACTTCACATCCAAGGGACTGGCCTTCCGTCGTAGCGATTCGGTTTCTCTGACTACGCAAGCCGTAGATCCGGGTCCAGTTGCTCCGACACCGGCCACCATTACCCTGAGCCATTACAATCCTAACGGTACGCCTGTCACCATTAATGGTACGGATTACCGTGACGGCCAGGGTAATACCATTACGAATTCAGGCTATGAAGATGAAGACGGCAACGTCGTCAACTTCCCTGCCACCCGCCCTGTCAGCCCAGACGAATACGGTTACCGCGCTGGTGAGCCCGTATTCATCGTGATTGATGAAGGCGATAAAAATATCAATCCGGTGCGTCCGGATACCATCACGGTCGTTGTCACGACCCCAGACGGTAGTGACACAGAAACCATCACCCTGTACGAAACCGGTGATGACACAGGTATTTTCGTTGCTGTCTTGCCAACACGTGATGTTAACGAAGGCAGTCAGTCAAACGACGGCGTTCTGTCCGTGAAAAACGGCACTAAGGTCGTGGTTACTTATACCGACCCGAACGACAGCGCCGATCAGGCCGTTGCCAATACCCAGTTCAATCCTATCAGCCGTATTTTCAGCTCGATTGATGGCAGCCCGGTCAACGGCATTAACGTCACCTTGATGGATGCGGTCACGAATCAACCAGCCAGCGACAAAGTTTTCTATGAAGATGGCGTGACGCCCTACCCAGTAACCGTGACCAGCGGCCCAGTGCAAAACGTGTCAGCCGCGGCTAACGCGCCATCCTTCGGCGACGGTCAGTTCTGGTTCCCATACATCGCTGACGGTACTTACTACCTGGCCATCGATGCGCCGGCAGTTTTCCGTGTGCCATCCAACATTGATGACGAAACACTGAGCAACACGCCGAATGGTCCGTTCGATATTACCGGCATCAGTAAAGGCGAAACCTTTAGCGTCAATAATCAGGTATTCCGTACTGATATTGGTGCCGATCCGCTGGATAACAGCCTGCTGCTGAGCAAGCAATCCGACACCAATGAAGCCGGTGTCGGTGACCACCTGCGCTTTAACGTCAGCCTGGTCAACAATGAAGTTCATGCTTACAACGCCACCATCGTCGACACGCTGCCAGCGGGTCTGCGTTATGTGCGCGGTTCTGCCCGTCTGAATGGTGAAGCGACCGAGTTCGACGTCAGTGAAGACGGCCGCACCCTGTCGTTGGAGGTGGATGAGATTGTTCCATTCGAACGCCTGCAACTGACGTACGTCACCCAAGTAAGCACACTAGCCAAAGGTAAGCTGACCAACCGCGTGCAGCTGCTGGACGATGACCTGCAGTCCAACCAAGCCAGTGCAGCGGTCATCATCCGCGATGAATTCTTCAAGGACACCTCTCGCCTGTTTGGTCGTATCTACCTCGACGACTGTGAAGGCAACCAGGCGTCTGTGGACGGCGTACCGAACATTCGTCTCTTTATGGAAGACGGTACCTACGTGGTCTCCGACGCCAATGGCGAATGGCACATTGAAGACGTGACGCCAGGCACACACGTGGTACAGATGGCTACCACGACCATTCCACCATATATGGAACTGATGGAGTGCCCTACCCGCGGTTTCCATGCCGGTCGTAGCTACAGCCAGTTTGTGGATGTTCAGCCCGGTTCATTCTGGCGTGTCGACTTCTTCCTGAAGATGCGTGAGCCAGAAATGGGCGAGATTCGCCAGAAGCTGGATCACAATCTGCAGCCATTCAACGCAACGGAAGTGACCGAAGTTCCATACAACTCGCCGGTCACTGAAAAAGTTGCCTACGAGTTCACCGTTGACGGCAAAGGCCTGCCCCTGCAAAACGTCACCAGCATGATTTCGCTGCCAGAAGGCTTAGTGTACGAAGCCGGTTCCACCACGATGGACGGTGTTGCTGTGGCCGATCCGGATGTCACCTACGGGACTCTGGTATTCCGCCTGAACGACAAGCCGAAAGCATGGCAACACGTCATTCGCTTCAACGCCTATATCAGTGATCGTGCACCTATGGGCGAACTGGTCACGCGTGCCATTACCCGCTTCCAGGCCGACGGCCAGTCACCACAACAGATTCAGCCGGTCAGCACCACGATTCAACTGGCGATTCCGCCGAAAGAAGAAAACGTAAAACCGGTCGTACCGCCTAAGTTCGCGAACTTCTCTGACGTTCTGACCGAAGAAGACAAAACCAATCTGGCTAACGTGATTGCCGCTCTGGATGGCTTGGGCAACCTCGAATTGAAGGTAGTCGGTCACACCGACAGCTCGCCTATTGCGCGCCGTGTGCAGCACATCTTCGCTAATAACCAGGTTCTGTCAGAGGCACGTGCGGATTCCGTGGCGACCTTCCTGGCGGCGCAGTTAGGCATCGAGCGCTCGCAGATCATTGCTGAAGGTCGCGGCCCATCAGAGCCAGTGGCCAGTAACCGCACCCGTGAAGGTCGTGCCCTCAACCGTCGCGTAGAAGTCCGTGTACTGAATGCCGATGCCGTATTGAAACTGAAAAGCGCAGGCAGTGACTTCCAGATCGCACGAGTGCAGGCATTGATTCCAGGGCTGACCGGACTGATGGCAACAGCGTCGGGCAACCCAGCTCGCCTGCCTTCTGAAATGATGATTCCAGAGTATGATGAAAACTGGTTCCGTACGGCACCAGATGAGCCGCAGTGGTTATGGCCACCACTGGATCGCAGCCCATCCATCAGCTCGACCAAAATTGCTATCTCTCATGGTAAGAAAGAGCGCGCCACTCTGACTCTGAACGGCAAGCCCGTCAGCGCTCTGAACTACGATGGCAGCACCAACAGCAAGACCCGCGATCTTGTAGTAAGCCAATGGCGTGGTGTTGACCTTGAGTCCGGCCCTAACCACTTTGAAGTGGCCATCCTGGACAAAGAAGGTCGACTGATTAAGCAAATCAATAAAACCGTCCACTTTGCCGAAGCGCCCGCCCATGCGGAATTTGTGGCGGCCGAGAGCACGCTGATTGCTGACGGTATTAACAGCCCGATCATCGCAGTGCGTCTGACCGACAAAGAAGGGTTCCCTATCCGTGCCAACGTTCAGGGTCAGGTCGATATTCTCGAGCCTTACCAGTTGTACAGCGAGCAGCGCGAAAACGACCTGAACCCACTGACGGACATGCAGAAGCCAAGCTATCAGGTGGGTCAGGACGGTGTCGCTCAGATTCGCCTGGCACCGACCTTCCGCGCCGGTGAAGTGGTATTACGCTTCCGTCACACCAACGGCCAGACCGACGAAATCCGTGCCTGGTTGAAACCGAAAGAGCGTGACTGGATTCTGGTCGCACTGGGTGATCTGTCTCTGGGCTACAATGCCACTGACGGCAACGGCAACTCTCGCCGCGCCGCCGATGTTGACGACAAACTCTATGCCGATGGCCGTGTTGCGTTCTTCGCTCAAGGTCAGGTACTGGGTGAGTGGCTGGTCACGGCAGCTTACGATTCTGGTAAAGCCGATGCCGAGCCGTTTGCACGCCTGATCGAGCCTGATCGTTACTACACCCTGTATGGTGACGCCAGCCAGCAGCAACTGGATGCCAGCTCGGCCCGTAAACTGTATGTGCGCGTAGAGAAAGAGCGTTTCTACACCGTCTTCGGTGATATCGATACCAACCTGACGGTCACCGACCTCGGCCGTTACAGCCGTAAACTGACCGGTATCCAGAGCGTGTATCAGGGCGAAATGTTCGAAGCGTCTGGCTTTATCAGCCAGACCAATCAGGGCGTGACCCGTGACGAAATTCAAGGCGACGGTACCTCTGGCCTGTACCGCCTGACCAACCAGCAACTGGTGCTGAACAGCGAAAAAGTTCGTCTGGAAGTACGTGATCGCTACCGCAGCGAAAACATTCTGTCCACGACCCTGCTGTCCCGTGATATTGACTACGTCATCGATTACTCCGACGGTACCCTGTACTTCAAAGGACCGATTGCCAGCACCGATGATGCCTTCAACCCTCAATACATCGTGGTTGAGTACGAAGTAGAATCCGGCGGCGACCTCGGCTACATCGCCGGTGGTCGTGCCGGTGTGAAACTGCTGAACGACACAGTGAAAGCCGGTGTGACGGCCATCAATCAGAACCAGGCAGGCGATGACCGCCACCTGCGCGCTCTGGATGCCAAGGTTACGCTGGGCAACACCGAAGTCCGTGCTGAAATTGCCCAAAGCGAAGAAGTCGTTGCCGGTAATGCTGAAACCGCCAACGCCCACTTGTTAGAAGTGTCTCACCGCGACGAGCGCTTCGATGCCAAAGCCTACATCCGCGAGCAGGAAGATGGCTTTGGTCTGGATCAGAACGCCGTGGGTGAAAACGATTTCCGCAAAGAAGGTATTGAAGGTAACTGGTACGTCGATGACGACAACCGTGTACAACTGCTGACCTTCCACCACAAAGCGCTGACCACAGGCTACGACAGCTACCAGAGTCAGGCCGACTGGATTCATCAGCTGACCGATAACCAGCAGGTATCGCTGGGTCTGATCAGCGCCCAGTCTGAAAGCCTGGACGATACCCTGTACACTGACCAGATCAGCCTCGGTTACAGCCAACGTCTGCTCAACAACCGCCTGACGCTGGGTTCTCAGTTGCTAGGCAACGTCACTGAACGCTCTGACGCCTACGACCGTCTGTTGCTGGGTGCGGATTATCAACTGAGCCGCAATTACAGCATCTTTGCCGAGCACGAAACCGGCTTTGCTGAAGAAGCCCCAGAACGTACGGTCATGGGTCTGCGTGCCACACCTTGGGCCGGTGCCCGTGCCGAGCAAAGCATCGAGCAACTGGAAGTCGACGATAACTACCGACTGTTCTCAGTATCTGGCCTGAGCCAGGACTTCATGCTGAATGATCACTGGTACATGAGCGCTGGTTTCGAGCAGAGCCAGGATCTGGAAAACAGCGTACCGGTGGAAGATGCCACCACAGAAAACTTCCATGCAGTACACGCAGGCACGGCCTACCGCAGCGACCGCTGGCAGTGGAACAACCGTGTTGAATACCGTAACGGTAGCAACCTGGATAAGTGGGTCGCGCGTACGAATCTGTACCACCCTCTGAACGACGCACTGGCGACCGGTGGTAGCATCGACTGGTTCAATGAGAGTGGCGATGATTACTACTCCAACCATCTCGATCTGCGTTTTGATCTGGCACTGCGTCCACGTGTTAAGCCATATGCCCTGCTGTGGCAAACCCGTTGGGTTCAGGATGCTCTGGGTGGTAACGGCACACCGGATCGTACCCGTAAGCTGATTAACAATGCGCACCTGAACTGGATGATCACTGACCGTGATCAGCTGGCGACCCAGTACGGCATCAAACGCGTATTGAACCAGTACGATGGTGGCAACTATGCCTCAACGACCGACTTCATGGCGGCTGAATACCGTCACCACCTGAACGATCGCTGGGACATTGGTGCGCACGGTCGTCGCCTGCATGGCTATGAGGCGGGTCAGGTGAATCATGGACTGGGTCTGTCGGTTGGCTTTATTCCAACCACCAATACCTGGGTCGGCGTGGGCTATAACTTCACCGGCTTCATCGACGATGACTTCTCTGCCGCGAACTTCACGGCTCAGGGCGTTTACCTGAAACTGCGCTTCAAAGCGGACCAGGATTCACTGGCCGCCATGCGAGCTGCCTTCCGCTAACAGGTATTAGCACGGCGCTCGCCGCCCTGTTCCGAATTTGTCCTGACAGGACGTTCCTGACTCTGGTTTAATGTGGCCAATGACTACAGGAGAGATCATGGCTTCCCGCGAACGTTTAATTGGACCTGACGGCCAACCCGCTTACGGACGTTTCAGTCACCCTATTGCCGACATTAACTACCGCGATTTTGATCTGCGTACTCCTATGGGGTCGCCCATGCATCCGAAGAAGCGTCACTCCCGCTTCAACCAGTTTCAGTTTGTCGCCATTCAGGCTGAGCCGTTATTTATTGGGCTTGCCATCGTTCGCTTACGTTTTGTCTCATCGGCCTTTTTGTATTTGTACGATCATGAGAAAGGGCTTTGGAAACAACATCGCTTCATTCAGCCCTTCTCTCGTGGCCTGCGATTTGGTCAGGCGCCCAATCAGGATACCGTCAGCTTCATTCAGGGTCAGAATCGCCTGACCATCCGGGCGACACGTCGTCCCGGCGTACGACAAGTGAAAGTTGCCTTGAAAAACGGCACTCGCATTCGCGCTACCATTGATGAAAGTACCCACTACATGCCCATGTCGCTGTGTACGCGCAGTGGATTTAACGGCTGGACCTATACGCAGAAAGCAAACGCACGGGTTTGTCATGGCGAAGTGCAATGGCAGGACCGTCATTACGACCTTGAGTCATTACGGGCATTGGCGAGCATCGACTGGACTGGCGGTTTTATGCGTCACGAGACCAGTTGGAACTGGGCCAGCCTGTCTGCGCGCCTGCCCGATCAACGAAAAATTGGTCTGAACCTCTCCGCCGGGGTGAATGAAACCGGCTTCAATGAAAATACTCTGTGGTTGGACGGCGTCCCGACGCAAATGCCGCAGGTGCACTTTCAGTTTGACCGCAGCCGCCCCAACGCTGGCTGGGCCATTACCTCCGCTGACGAGAGCGTGCGTCTGCATTTCGACCCGGTCATTCACTATCGCGACAAAACCGATGCCCTATTCCTGGCCTCGAATTTCAGACAGCACCTGGGCCGCTTTCATGGTGAGATCGATTTAGCACACGAAACGGTACGCATCGATAATCTGTGGGGATTGGCAGAAGATCATTACGCCAAATGGTGACGGCAGCCTCTGAATGCTGCCGTCTTTCTGAGCCTGCTAAGCCCGATTTCCACGCTCAGCTCCTCGGGTATCAGTTCCTCGGGCGTCAGTTTACCTGCTGATCAATCACCAAGGTCAATGCTGGAGCACCTCGGGTCGGCACGTTCAGGACTTGTCCCTGCCAATCCCCCGGTTGTGCGACAGGTTGCCCAGACAAGGCGATGCGCGCCGTCACAGTGACCGCTTCTGAGCCACTTAACATCACACCCTCAGCCATCGCCATGGCGTCGCTCAGCACCACGGTGGCCGGTAATTGCGCCACAGTCAGTCGCTGCACAGCGAGCGGCAGCGCGGGCCCCGAAGGATCGCGGGCGATCACAAACACCGGCGCATTGGCATTCAACTGCTCGGCAACCTCCGCTGCCAGTGACACTTGAATCCGTATCCGCGCGGGCGTCAACCAATCAATGTCGGCTACCTGCCCCAGTTGATTCATCATCTCTGCCGCGCGACGAATACCATTTTCGATGGTGCGTGCCTCGGTGCCGGCCGGGAGTTGCTCCCAGAGCACGCGCCAATGATTAATGGCCTGCTGATAACGCCCCAGTTCATACGCCATGATGCCCGCCAGACCCAAAGGTTTCTGATTGGTAGGTGTCAGTTCCAGAACGCTCAGCAATTGCTTATACAAGGCCTCTGAGGCGACCTGATCATTGGCGAAAAAGCGCGCTTGTACCATCAAGGTCATGATGGCCGCACGATCTTCTACTTGCTCGACCGGCAAACTGACCAAGACATCGGCATAGGTCGCTGCGGCGGTCTGGTAATCGCCACGGGATTCAGCCAAACGGCCGCTCAAATACGCCCACTCGCTGTTCTGCGGCTGCGACTTCGTCGCTTGCTTGAGACGTACGGCTAGCTCATCCGCTTCCTGTGGCGTTAACTGAGCGCGGGCCGAGTAATCCAGTAATTGTGTCGCTCGCACTTCATTCAACGCCCCCCACTCGCCGTACCCCCAATAGGTTGATGCCAGCGTTGCCAGTACCAGGAACAGCACCAGCACCCCGCGTGCAGCGACGCTGGGCTGCCCCTGGCGCGCTACGTTGTCGGCGACCGCCGCGACGTCCAATAGCTCACGATCCAGCTCCAGCGTGATGGCCGCTCGCTCCTCAGAACTCAGGTCGCTGTCCGCCAGTTCTGCCATGCGCTCACGATAAAGCCGCAGGTTTTCGTCCATCTGGCGCTGATCTGGCCCTTCAGCCTCGTGCTTCGGCGCACGCAGCGCCGGATAAATCAGAATGCCTGCTGCCAGTGCCAGTAATAGCAAACCACCTACAATCACTTGTCTGACTCCTGTTCTAAGCGGGCTTTAATTTCGGCCAGTCGCGCCTGCTCTTCAGGGCTCAGCGCATTATCCACGGTGCCCTGCTGACGTCGCAGCAGAGCGATCAGGAGTAGGCCCAGGCCCAGCAGTACCACGGGGGACACCCACAGCAACAAGGTATCTAAGCGAACCGGCGGGTTGTAGCGCACGAAGTCGCCATAACGTGCGACCAGATAGCCCACGACTTCATCGTCGGATTTACCGTCTTGCAGTAACTCATACACTTTATCGCGCATGTCCGCCGCGACCGGGGCATTGGAATCGGCCAGATTCTGATTCTGGCATTTAGGACAACGAAGATCTTCGGCCAGTTGGGCAAACCGTGCCTGATCCTCAGCGTTATCAAAGGGATATTTGTGTCCATCGATCACAGCCAGGGCCGGGGCACACACCAACAAGAGTAACCATGTGAATCGCATCATTTTAGCGCCTCAAACGTCTGCCCGAGGGTTGACCATACCCTCGGGTTCAGATCACCAATGTGCTTGGCGCGAATGATGCCGTCAGCATCAATCAGAAACGTTTCCGGGGCGCCATAAACACCCAGCTCCAACCCAAGCATGCCGTCTGGGTCAGACAGGTTGTAAGCATATGGATTGCCGTAGGCAGCCAACCAATCTTTGGCC
>JAYYHP010000113.1:0-8564 GCA_036148335.1 Pseudomonadota bacterium | reverse complement strand
AGTACATTGAGGCCACCGAAGGCTTGATGGACGGCGGCGCCGACATCATCCTGATCGAAACCGTATTCGACACCCTGAACGCCAAGGCCGCTATTTACGCGGTGCAGGAAGTGTTTGAGCAGCGCGGTGAAGAACTGCCGATCATGATCTCAGGGACGATCACTGACGCCTCCGGCCGTACGCTTTCGGGTCAGACCGCCGAAGCCTTTTACAACTCACTGGCACACGCCAAGCCGCTGTCCATCGGCCTGAACTGTGCGCTTGGTGCCGAAGAGCTGCGGCCTCATGTCGAAGAGCTCTCTAACAAGTCTGAGTGTTACGTATCGACCCACCCTAACGCAGGCCTGCCAAACGAATTCGGTGAATACGATCAGACTCCCGAAGAAATGGCCGTTATCGTTGAAGAATTCGCATCCAGCGGCTTCCTGAACATCATCGGTGGTTGCTGCGGTACTTCACCTGCGCACATTAAAGCCATCGCCGACGCAGTGAAAAAGCATAAACCGCGCACTCTGCCTGACATCAAGCCAGCGTGCCGCCTGTCTGGTCTGGAGCCTTTCAACTTCGACGAGACCAGCCTCTTTGTAAACGTGGGCGAACGCGCCAACGTCACCGGTTCTGCGCGCTTTAAGCGTCTGGTTAAAGAAGAAGCCTACGACGAAGCCCTCGAAGTGGCTCGCCAACAGGTTGAAAACGGCGCTCAGATCATCGACATCAACATGGACGAAGGCATGTTGGATTCAGAAGCGGCCATGGTTCGCTACCTGAACCTGATTGCTTCCGAGCCAGACATCGCCCGCGTGCCCGTGATGGTTGACTCATCCAAGTGGGAAATCATTGAAGCGGGTCTGAAATGCATTCAGGGCAAAGCCGTGGTGAACTCAATCTCGCTGAAAGAAGGCGAAGAAGAGTTCATCGACAAAGCCAAGCGCTGCATGCGTTACGGTGCGGCCGTGGTTGTTATGGCCTTCGACGAAGTGGGCCAGGCCGATACCGAAGCCCGCAAAAACGAAATCTGTGAGCGTTCATACCGCATTCTGGTCGACAAAGTGGGCTTCCTGCCACAGGACATCATCTTCGACCCGAACATCTTCGCCGTGGCCACCGGCATCGAAGAGCACAACAACTATGCGGTCGACTTCATCAACAGCTGCGAGTACATCACCAGCAATCTGCCACACGCCAAAATCTCTGGCGGTGTCAGTAACGTGTCCTTCTCGTTCCGCGGCAATGAGCCAGTGCGGGAAGCCATTCACTCGGTCTTTCTCTACTACGCCATTAAAAACGGCCTGAGCATGGGTATCGTTAACGCCGGTCAGCTGGCGGTATACGATGACTTGCCCGCAGAACTGAAAGACCGCGTGGAAGACGTCATCCTCAACAAGCGCGATGACGCCACCGACCGCTTGCTCGAAATCGCAGAAAAGTATCGCGGCGACGGCTCAGTACAAGAGAAAGAATCTGAAGAATGGCGCTCACTACCCGTGACCGAGCGCCTGACGCACGCCTTAGTAAAAGGCATCAACGCTTTCGTTGAAGAGGATACCGAAGAAGCGCGCCAGATGTTCGATCGCCCGATTGAGGTGATTGAAGGTCCGCTGATGGACGGCATGAACGTGGTCGGTGACCTGTTTGGTTCCGGTAAAATGTTCCTGCCTCAGGTAGTAAAAAGCGCCCGCGTGATGAAGCAGGCCGTGGCCTACCTGTTGCCATTCATTGAAGCTGAGAAAGACGGCAAGTCCGAGTCTCAGGGCAAAATCCTGATGGCCACCGTCAAAGGCGACGTACACGACATCGGTAAGAACATCGTCGGCGTTGTGCTGCAGTGCAACAACTTCGAAGTGGTCGATCTCGGCGTCATGGTCCCTGCCGACAAGATTCTGAAAGTCGCCAAAGAAGAAAACTGCGACATCATCGGCCTGTCGGGCCTGATCACTCCATCACTGGATGAGATGGTTCACGTTGCCCGTGAAATGCAGCGTCTGGATTACCAGATTCCACTGATGATCGGTGGCGCCACGACCTCTAAAGCGCACACTGCCGTTAAGATCGAGCCTCAGTTCCAGAACGACATTGCCGTGTACGTGCCGGATGCCTCCCGCGCTGTGGGCGTGGCTCAGAAGCTGGTGTCTCCTGAAGCGAAGAAAGTGTTCATCGAAGAGCGTCGCGAAGAATACGTTGCCGTGCGTGAGCGCAACGCCAATCGCAAAGCAAAAGCAAACCTCCCGTACGAAAAAGCCTGCGAGAATGCGTTTGATGGTGACTGGGATAACTACACACCACCGAGACCGAACAAAACCGGCGTTACCGTATACGAAAACTTTGATCTGGCAGAGCTGGTCGACTACATCGATTGGACGCCATTCTTTATGTCCTGGGAGCTTGCTGGCAAATACCCGCGCATCCTGACTGACGAAGTCGTCGGCGAAGCCGCAACCAACCTGTTTAAAGATGCACAAGCGATGCTGAAGCGCATCGTCGATGAGAAGCTGTTCAATGCCCGAGCCGCGGTCGGCCTGTGGCCTGCAAACCGCCGTGGTGCCGACGACATTGTTGTGTTCAATGAAGATCGCACCGAGGAACTGGCGACCCTGCATCAGCTACGACAGCAGTCTGACAAGCCATTCGGTCAGAACAACCGCTCGCTCGCAGACTACATTGCCCCAGAAGGCAGCAAAGACGATTATGTCGGTGCGTTTATTGTCACAGCAGGCATTGAGGCAGAAACACTGGCCTCTGAATTCGATAAAAATCACGATGATTACAACAGCATCATGATGAAAGCTCTAGCGGATCGACTGGCCGAGGCATTCGCTGAACGTATGCACGAGATGGTCCGTAAGGACCTCTGGGGCTACGACGCTGATGAAGCACTCGATAACGAAGCCTTAATCAAAGAGAAGTACCGCGGTATCCGTCCTGCACCGGGATACCCTGCTTGCCCGGATCACACTGAAAAAGCCACCTTGTTCAAACTGCTCGACGGCGAACAGAACACCGGCGTATCTCTGACCGAGAGCTTTGCAATGACACCTGCAGCTTCCGTCAGTGGCTGGTATTTCTCTCACCCAGAATCCCGCTACTTTGGTCTTGGCAAAATCGACAAGGATCAGGTTGAAAGCATTGCTAAGCGCAAAGGCATGGACGTCGATGTTATGGAGCGCTGGCTGGCGCCTAACCTGTCTTACGATCGCTGATCGGGACGGAACTGAGTGCGATTCAGCCTCCATCTTCTATCCAGGTTAAGCCGGGTCGAACTGACCCGACTTAGCCGGATACTCGTCATTGGCGTCCCGATTATCGGCAGCATGCTCTCCCAGAGCATCACCAACCTGATTGACGCAGCCATGGTCGGCCAACTGAATGACGTCGCTCTGGCTGCCGTTGGCATTGGCAGTTACGCCAACTTTCTCTGTGTATCTGTGATGATGGGGCTGTCTGCGGCGGTTCAAGCCATCGTATCCCGTCATTACGGAGCTGGGCGACATCGCAGAACGACCGAACCGCTGTTCGCCGGACTGTTACTCACGCTTCTTATCGGCATCCCCTTCACCATCCTGTTTCTGTACTTTGCCGAAGAGTACATCAGTCTGTACACAGACGATGCCGCCGTTATTGCCGTCGCATCTGAATACTTTTCCTGGCGCACGGCAGCACTGACATTTGTGGGGATGACCTTTGTATTCCGAGGCTTCTGGAGTGGCATAGGCGAAAGCGGCGTGTATCTGCGCATTGCCCTCATCATGCACCTGAGCAATATTGTGTTCAGTTATTTCCTGATATTCGGCCTGACTTTGTTTGGTACTACCTATTGGGAAGGCTTTGGCGCAGTGGGTTCTGGCATGGGCTCCTGCGCATCCCTCTGCCTTGCCGCCCTCCTGTTCTTCTGGAGAACGTTTGCAATAGACCAGCGCTTCCACACCCAGTACCACCTGACACAGCGCACGATTGCTCAGGTAGTGCGGCTCGCCGTACCAAACTCCATGAATCAGACATTGTTCGCTCTCGGTCTGTCTGTTCTTTTCTGGATCATTGGCATGGTGGGCACACAAGAGCAAGCCATCGGCCATATCCTCACTCAGCTATCGCTACTGCTGATTATGCCTTCTGTCGGATTGGGTATTGCAGGGGCAAGTCTGGTCGGACATGCATTGGGTGCTGAAGAGGAAGACAATGCGCATCGCTGGGGCTGGGACGTCGTTCGCGTGGCCGTGATTATCATGACGTTACTGGGCCTTCCACTCTGGCTGGCACCGGGCTGGGTTCTCGGTCTGTTTACGCATCAGGCAGATCTGATCGAACTGGGCACCTGGCCTCTTCGTATCCTTGGGTTTGCCATTGCGTTTGAGGTCGCTTCGATTATTTTCACGCAAACCCTGCTCGGAGCGGGAGCCAGCCGTCAGGTCATGAAAATAAACCTGATCATGCAATGGCTGGTTTTTCTGCCGGCGGCATTTTTTGTCGGTCCATTTTTAGGCTTTGGCCTTACTGGAATCTGGATTCTTCAGGCGCTGCAGCGCATGTCTCTGTCACTGATTTATGGCTCAATCTGGTACCGCCAAAAATGGGTTGATATTAAAGTATAAACACGCGCTTGCCTCCGGCTACAGGACGGTTTAGCGTATACAAAAATCGGCACACGCATACTAAGGTCACGTCGACATGGCTCGCGATATTCCCGGCACCCCAACGGGCACACCACCCGGCACATTGCCGTCCGTATACGGAAGCATGTCTCAAGTAATCGCCCATCGAGGGGCAAGTGGCAGCGCACCGGAAAACACCGCCGCGGCTATGACCGAAGCGGTCAAGCAGGGAGCCGACTGGGCCGAGGTGGACGTCACCATCAGCGCCGACGGCCACGCTGTTATTTTCCACGACAACAATCTCAATCGCTGCTCAAATGGCAACGGCCTTGTCATACAGAAAACACTGAAAGAACTCGAAGAACTGGATGCCGGTAGTTGGTTCTCTCCATTCTGCGCTGGTGAAAAGATTCTCTCGCTGGAAGCATTATTGCGACTTGCAGATCAACTCGACCTGAACCTCAACCTCGAGATTAAACCCACCATTGGCCGGGAAGCGGAAACCGTGTGGGCGATACAGCAAACGTTGGCGCGGGCGTCATTCGGACCGTCGATTCTTTTGTCGAGCTTCAATTACTTTGCCTTGAAAGAGGCTCAGAGCCTCCTTCCTCACTACACTCGTACCCTGAACGTCGAAGCCATTCCTTCTGACTGGCAGGACCGCCTCGACTCAGTCGGCGCGGAGGGGCTTCACTTCGCGTCGGACTTTATCGACTACAACATGATTGAGGAAGTCGTTAATGCTGGCACGCCGCTGGCCTGCTATACAGTGAATGACTTCGAAACAGCTCAGAAGCTTCTGCGCGCAGGTGTATCCGCCGTCTTCACTGATTATCCGGACAGGCTGTTACTCGACGCTCGACCGGTCTCGCAGCACTGATATTCCTTATTGGCATTATCAAACGAATCTTTCGATAAATCCGATAAGCAATATCCGCATTTCCTGATTTTCAGATAAGCCCAAAAACGATAGAATCCGCGCTCAAAATACAATGAAATAGCAGCCGGATAACTATGTACGTATATGATGAATACGACCAGCAGTTGCTGAACGAACGTGTTGCCCAATTCAAAGGGCAGACGGAGCGTTACTTTGCTGGGAAAATCGCAGAAGATGAGTTCCTGCCACTGCGTCTGCAGAACGGTATCTATGTGCAGCGTTACGCGCCTATGTTGCGTATTGCAGTGCCATACGGCGCTCTCAACTCCGCTCAGTTCCGTAAGCTCGGACACATTGCCCGCACCTACGACAAAGGGTACGCGCACATTTCCACGCGTCAGAACGTACAATTCAACTGGCCAGCACTGGAAGACTGCCCGCAGATCCTTGCTGAACTTGCTGAAGTACAGATGCACGCAGTCCAGACCAGTGGTAACTGTATTCGTAACACCACCACCGACGAATACGCAGGTGTGATTGCTGAGGAGATCGTTGATCCGCGTCCATATTGCGAAGTGATCCGTCAGTGGTCGACCTTCCACCCGGAATTCGCCTTCCTGCCACGTAAGTTTAAGATTGCAGTGAACGCCGTACCTACTGAAGATCGTGCTGCGATTGCTATGCATGACGTCGGTCTGAACATCGTTAAGAACGACGCCGGTGAAATTGGCTTCCGCGTACTTGTTGGCGGCGGTCTGGGTCGAACGCCTATTCTGGGTGACTACATCAATGAGTTCCTGCCAGAAGAAGATCTGCTGACCTACCTGGATGCCATTATCCGGGTCTACAACCAGTTTGGTAACCGTAAGCAGAAGTACAAAGCGCTCATCAAGTTTCTGGTGAAAGCGCTGGGTATGGATCGCATGCGTGAACTGGTGAACGAAGAATTTGGGCGAATCAAAGACGGCGAAGGCAAACTGACCCAAGCTGAAATCGAACGCGTTAAGAAACACTTCACCGATCCAGACTACAAAGCACTGAGCGACGAGCCAGCCGAACTGGTCTCTGCACGCGAAGAAAACAAAGCCTTCGCCCGCTGGTTAGATCGCAATGTCCGCAAACATAAGAAGCCGGGCTACGCAGTTGTTACTCTGACACTGAAGAAAATTGGTACACCGCCAGGTGATATCACAGCTGAACAGTTTGATCAGGTCGCAGACCTTGCTGACGAATACAGCTTCGGCGAACTGCGCTCAACGCACCACCAGAACCTCGTTCTGGCTGATGTCGAGCAGACTCAACTGTTCGCACTCTGGCAGAAACTGAAAGCCCTTGGCTTTGCGACACCGACACTTGGCCTGCTTACCGATATGATTTGCTGCCCGGGTGGTGACTTCTGTGCGCTGGCAAACGCCAAGTCGATTCCAATTTCTCAGGACATCCAGAAGCGTTTCGATGACCTCGACTACCTGAATGATCTCGGCGAAATCGACCTGAACATTTCCGGATGCATGAATGCCTGTGGTCACCACCATGTTGGCAACATCGGTATTCTGGGTGTTGATAAAGGCGGTGAAGAGTTCTATCAGGTGACGCTTGGTGGTAACTCTGGCGGCAACAAAGCCGATGATGCATCACTCGGTAAGATCGTAGGACCTTCATTTGCGCGCGAAGAAGTAGCCGACGTGGTCGCTAAGATCCTCGACTACTACGTCGCACAACGCACCGAAGGCGAGAGCTTCCTCGAAGTATACCGCCGCTTAGGACATGGGCCATTTAAGGAGGTCGCATATGCCGACGCTAATTAACACTCAGGGCGTGGTCGAAGATACCGCGCTCACGCCTGTCACTCTTAAAGAATGGCAAGCAAACCCAAGCGAATATGCTGGGAAAGAGCTTGAACTCAGCGTAAACAGCGACGAAACCGTCGACCTGTTCGGTGCTGACGCAGATCAATTCAAGCGTATCTGCATCGATTTCCCTAAGTTCGCTGACGGCCGCGGTTACAGCGCAGCCAGACTGCTACGTGAAAAGTACGGCTACAAAGGTGAGCTGCGCTCAACCGGCGACGTATTGATCGACCAACTCTTTTTTATGAAGCGTTGCGGTTTCGATACGTTCGCATTGCGCGAAGATCAGGTACTTGAGGATGCGATTGCGGCATTCTCAACGTTCACCAATCCTTATCAAAACGACGTTCAGGATCAGCGACCGCTGTTCCGTCGCCGCCAGGGTTAAGCAACCCTCTTTTCCTGTGGCGCTCCCGCCCACTGTGTCTTAACCTTAGGGCTCAGTTGGGGGAGTTATGCCACAGGACATCGTTTTTTCGTTTTTTCTCATTTTCGCTGGTGCTTTGGTTCTGGCGACAGTCGCACTCTACACACGACAACCGGTCCTGGTGGCCTATATCGCACTCGGTGGTATTGCCGGCCCGTATGGCATGGGATGGATTGAACACCCCGACGAACTGATCGACATGGCACACATCGGAATTATATTCCTGCTGTTCCTGCTCGGACTCGACATGCAGCCCTCCGCGCTCTTTTCGGTGTTAAGAAAAGCCATGCTAGTCGCGCTGATCAGTTCATTACTCTTCTTCGGAATCGGCGCAGGCATTACCTTCCTCCTTGGATTCAGCACAATGGATGCGGTTATTGTCGGACTCGCGTGTATGTTCTCCAGCACCATCATTGGATTGAAGCTTCTCCCCACCACGGTTCTGCACCATAAGCACAGCGGCGACCTGATGGTCGGCCTACTCCTGATCCAGGACATGATTGCCATTCTCACTCTGATATTACTGGGTGTAATGGAAGGTGAATCCGACACGCCTGTATGGCAGCCTTTTATCGCCCTACCGCTACTCGCAGTCGGCTGCTATCTGATTGTGAAGTTCGTATTATTGCCCCTGATTAAACGCTTCGACCGATATCAGGAATACCTCTTTATCATGGCAATTGGATGGTGCCTTGCCGTCGCAGAGGGGGCTGCCATGATGGGGCTGTCCGCAGAAATCGGGGCATTCATTGCCGGCGTCACTCTGGCAACCAGCCCGATTGCCCAGTTTATGGCGATCAGCCTTAAGCCATTGCGAGACT
>JAYYHP010000112.1:0-3853 GCA_036148335.1 Pseudomonadota bacterium | reverse complement strand
AATCACGCGGTTTTTACCCGAAATTGCTCAGTTCACAGGGATAATGCGAAGGCTGTGCCAGTATTTGGAAGGCCGCTAACACAATAAGAGAGCGGCCGCTGATCTATCAGAAAGGTGCTGTTTTAGTTAAAAAGGCCAAAGCGGCGACATAAAGAACTTGGTGCCCCAGCCTTGCTTAGTGCTGTTGTTGAGGCTGCCGCGCCCGCCAAAGGAGATCCGCGCATCAGCGACTTTGCTTGAGGCCACGGTATTTTCTGGGGTGATGTCCGCCGGGCGTACCATGCCGCTGATGCGAATGTATTCGTCCCCTTCACTCAGGGTCAGCCACTTTTCGCCCCGTATTTTGAGAATGCCGTTGGGCAGAATATCCGACACCGTGACGCTGATCTGGCCGCTGAGGCTGTTCGAACGGTCGGCCTCGCCACGACCACTGAAATTGCGGTCGTTGTTGGTTTCGGTATCCAGTGTCAGGTTCTTCCAACCGGGCACGGTGCCCATCAGAGACGGCACGCCCATGCTGTTGCTGGAGGATTTATCCGCGGAGGTTTCTGCCGATTTTGACGACTGATACTGCTCATCAAAAATCACAGTGATGATGTCACCGATGCGTGTGGCTTGCTGGTCGGTATAGAGGCCAAAGCTGTAACGCGGTTGGAACAGAGAGCCGTTATTGGTCGGCGGTGCTTCCAGCGATTGCGCAGAGACCGGCGCGTAGTCCGGGTCATCCGGAAAGACCGGGGATTCGGTTTTTACGGCGCTGCAGCCGCTGCCGAGTACACTGGCGGCTACTACCGCCACAGTGCTGACAAGAGTGCTGAAAAAAGTCGTGGTAGTGCGACGGAATTTGAAGGATGTCATAAGCCACTCCTGCCTGACTCGTCGTTGTGTTACCCGACAGTCAGGCCGTGTATTGAGTCATTAAGTATTCTGAGTCAGGAACTGCAGCATCTGATCGGCGGCGGAAACGACTTTGGAGTTCATCTCATAGGCACGCTGTACGGTGATCATTTTCACCAGCTCTTCCACCACTTCGACGTTGGAGTTCTCCAGCGCGCCCTGCACTACCCGGCCGAATCCGTCTTCTCCCGGCACGCCGCCCTGCGGAGCACCGCTGGAGGCGGTTTCAAGAAACATATTACCGCCTGCATTTTGCAGACCTGCGGGGTTAATAAAGTCGACGGTTTCGACCTGACCTAACTGCTGTGGATTCGGGTCACCAAACATGGTGGCCTGCACGATGCCATCCTGGCTGATGGTGATCTGGTTGGTCAGTTCCGGAATGGTGATCTGTGGCTCCAACGGGTAACCATTTGCTGTCACCACAGTGCCTTCGCTGTTGATATGAAAGGTACCGTCACGGGTGTAACCGATGTTGCCGTCGGGCAGCTGAATCTGAAAAAAGCCGCGACCATTAATGGCCATGTCGAGGGATTTTTCGGTAATTTCCAACGAGCCGGTGGTGAATACTTTTTGAGTACCCGCCACGCGAACCCCCGTACCCAGCTGTAAGCCCGAGGGCAAGCGGCTGTCGGCTGAGCTGTTGGCGCCCGGTTGGCGGTGAATCTGATAAATCAGGTCTTCAAACACAGCGCGGTCTTTTTTGAAGCCGGTGGTCGCCACGTTGGCGAGGTTGTTTGAGACCGTGGTCAGGGCCATGTCCTGAGCTTCGAGTCCGGTCTTACTGACCCAGAGTGCGTTCATCATAGCGTGGCCCTCTTATTGGTTAGACATAATTTGGGTGGTGGAGGCTGCCAGCTCATCCACACGTTTCATCATTTTGACTTGCATCTCGTACTGGCGATTGAGCTGAATCAGATTGGTCAATTCCGTCACTGCGTTCACGTTACTGCCTTCGACATACCCACCGATCACGGTGATGTTGGGATCGGGCTGCGCCTGTGCGGCATCCGGATCGCGAAAACGAAACAGGCCGTCTTCGCCTTTTTCCAACAGCTCCGCATCTGGATTCACGAGTTTGATCTGTACTGGCTCGGCAACTCCGGCCGGGACTTCGCCCTTAGGCTGAATGGTGATGATGCCAGCACGGGAAATATCGATGTGCTCAAATTCCGGCAAAGTGACCGGGCCGCCGTCACCAATCAGTTGGTGACCGCTGCCGTTCACTACGCGACCAAACACATCGACGCTGAGATCGCCGGCACGGGTATAGGCTTCCTGGCCATCCGGGCCGACCACCGCGAACCAGCCGTCCTGCTCAATGGCGAGGTCGAGGTTATTGCCGGTTTCAATGAGTGAGCCGTGGCGCATGTCGCTGGCCGGACGTTCGGTCATGGCGAAGGCACGGGTAGGAAAATGATCGCCAAACACACCCTGAGCACGGCTTTGGGTGTAATCGGAGCGAAAGCCTGTGGTCGCCACGTTGGCCAGGTTGTTGGCGTGGGCGGTTTGGCTGTAGGTATTCTGTTTTGCGCCGGACATGGCGATATAGAGTGCGCGGTCCATGGTGGCAGCCTTTTTTCGGTTTCGTTAGTTAAACCTTTGCGAAGCGCGTGCCAGTTTCACTTTCTCCATATTTTTCAATACGTTAGCGTTAATTCAGAGTCAATTTACTGCCTCAATGCCGCTGCCGTTGCCGCACCCGGAGCTGCGGTAACGGCAAGGCTTTGCCGATCATGGCGTGTCATCAGATGTTGAGAATCGTCTGAGTTACCTGGTCGGACGTTTCGATGGTTTTGGCGCTGGCCTGGAAGTTTCGCTGGGCGATAATCAGGCCCACCAGCTCTTGTGAAAGATCCACGTTGGAATCCTCAAGGGCCGATGACCGGATCTGACCAAACGAAGCCGTCCGTGGTGACCCTATGGTCGCAACACCCGATTCAAACGACTCACTCCAACTGGTGTCACCCAGTGGAATCAGACCTTCCGGATTACGGAAGTTGGCCATGGCGATCTGACCCAGGGTCTGCGTCTGACCGTTGGTAAAGCGAGCAAAGATTATACCTTCCTGCGTTACCTCGAGGCCGGTGATACGACCGGTGCCGTAACCGTTCTGGTTGAGCTCATTCACCGAGAAGGCGCTACCAAACAAGGTCGATCCGGACAGGCTGATCTCGAAGTTCGAGTTGGACGATGGAATCGTCAGCGGCAGACCACCCTCCTGTACGTTCAGTGAGTTCAGTGCACCGGTAGGCACACCGTCTTCATCGACTGGGTCCCAGTTGGTGATGAAAATGTCACCGGTAGCCACGTCATCGAGCGTACCGTCCTGGTTGAAGAACAACTCAAAGCGTGCAGCGGTCGGCTCGAGGTTTTGTGGGAATGGCAGCGACGGATCAGGGTCGCCAACATTGTTGCCATCAATCAGGACGTACATGGCCCAGACGTTCTGTTCATTCGGACGGGTCGGGTCCAGCGGCTCTTTCACAAAGTACTGCGACATGACGTGAGGGTTACCCAGGCTGTCGTAGATGGTGGTGGAGGTCGCGTGGTTGTAGGTGC
The DNA here is from genome assembly GCA_036148335.1 of Pseudomonadota bacterium. Taxonomy (GTDB): domain Bacteria; phylum Pseudomonadota; class Gammaproteobacteria; order Pseudomonadales; family Oceanobacteraceae; genus Thalassolituus. Next base: position 394 of record JAYYHP010000112.1, on the reverse strand, counting down.
CCTGATCGGTCGCATCGAAGGCGTTCAGGGTGTAGTCGGTGTATTCCTCATCCGTCAGGGCCTCAAAAATACCGGCAACGGCAGGACGTGGTTCACGCAGCACGTAGCCTTCGTTAAGGATAAAGGTCACCTGACCACCAACCGAAGAGGAAATATCCGCCGACGCTGAGCCACCCAGATTCACTGGGCCAGTGCCCTCCAGGCCCTGAACCACCAGCGAGTCGGTAAAGACTGGGCTATCGATAGTGACTTTAATATCGCGGCCGATTTCGTTTACGATGATCAGATCACCGTCGTCGTTAATGCTGGCATCGAAGCCCGGCAAGGTGGTGGTGCGGTCTGAATTTATTTCAGCGGCAATGTCTTCAAGGCTGGTCGACTCCAGCGCCTGACC
>JAYYHP010000111.1:0-6305 GCA_036148335.1 Pseudomonadota bacterium | reverse complement strand
CGAGCTCAACCACTGGATCACCGGGCTTCGGTAATACCCGTTCAGTGAGTTCTGCAGGATCAAAGCCCAAGCTCGAGACAAGATTAAGTAACTCAGTGTCTAACGCAGTCGGCTCTGAGGGTGTGGTTTCTGGCTCACTGCGCGTCGGATCATCCGGGAAGGCATCAGTAGCATTATCAACACCGTCTCCATCGCGATCGTCGTCCAGTGCATCTGGAGTGCCGTCACCGTCGAGGTCAGCCGGTACAGACAGTGAATCCAGGGGATCAGTACCGACAGTCAGTTCAACGTCATCATTAAAGCTGTCGTTATCGTCATCGGCATCTGCGTTATTGCCAATACCGTCGTTATCAGTATCAACCGACTCAGTGGCATCGTCTGGGAAGGCATCAGCCAGGTTATCAATACCGTCTCCATCGCGATCACTGTCTAACGAATCTGGAGTACCATCACCGTCGAGGTCAGCCGGTACAGACAGTGAATCCAGAGGATCCGTGCCGACCGTCAGTTCCACGTCATCCGTGAAGCTGTCGTTATCGTCGTCGGTATCGGCGTTGTTGCCAGTACCATCGTTGTCGGTATCCAGTGATTCAGTGGCATCGTCCGGGAAGGCATCAGTCAGGTTATCAACGCCGTCACCGTCACGATCGTCGTCTAACGCGTCAGGAATGCCATCGTTGTCCAGGTCAGAGGGAGCAGAAAGCGCATCAAGAGGATCAGTACCTAACGCCTGTTCAAGGACGTCTGGGTAACCGTCGTTGTCATCATCCAGATCAGCGTTATTGCCGGTTCCATCACTATCACTGTCCGTCCACTCCGCTGGGTCACGGCTGAAGGCATCCTCAAGATTCTCGACACCATCGCCATCGATATCTGCGTCAGTCTCATCAGCAATGCCATCACCGTCGAGATCATTGATAGAAAGAACAGGGTCTGGATCGATTGGCTCGGGGGTATCTGGATCGATAGGGGGCTCAACCGAAGGATCAACAGGCACCTCTGGATCAGGTACCGGACCAACCACAGGAGGATTCGTTTCGTCGGCAGGCGTTGATTCTCCGCCACACGCGGTGAGCAACAAAACACTGCTTATTATTGTTATGAGTGCTTTCATGATTGCAGATACAGTTCGGCTTCTGTTCTTGGCTTGATAGTTTCAGGTAGTGCGTTTACGCCAAGTTACCACTATTGTCCTACAATAATGCACATATTCGCGACAGTTGCCAGTCGTGGCAATGTAAACGACGCGACAAAATCTCAAATGTGTCGGTTTAGTCGTAAAGATGAACGCACTCCGGGTCTGATAGCCAGCATTTACGTCAGTGAAGGCACAACTGGGTGAGTGTGAACAGATCAGTGATTACAAAGTAGAAAAGTGAAGCGATCAAAGAAGGGAAATAAAAACAATACGCTTCAGAAAGTCCCGCCACTGCCCAATGAGAATCATCAAGCAGTAGCAAGGGAGAATCGCAGGATTAGCCTTGAGCCAGCAGTTCCCGCAGATCCAGAATCGCCGCATTGGCGCGAGAAATGTAAGACGCCATGACCAGCGAGTGGTTAGCGAATACACCAAAGCCACTGCCGTTCAGAATCACTGGTGACCACAGGGCTTCCTGAGTACCTTCCAGCTCACGAATGATCTGACGCAGGCCCACCAGCGCGTTTTTCTTTTCCAGCACTTCACGGAAATCAACTTCCACGGCGCGCATCAGGTGCAGCAGCGCCCATGAGGTACCGCGAGCTTCGTAGAAGACATCGTCGATTTCATTCCATGCCGTTTTAACGATTTCATCGTTAGCCGTTGGCGTTGAATGCGGTACGTCCTGATCGGTGTTCAGACGACGCTGACCCACAGAGGCACTCAAGCGCTGCGACAAGCTACCCAGACGGGTTTCTACATCAAACAGCCACTGACGCAGGTTATCGGCACGGGCGTAAAACTGAGCGGTTGGCTCGGTCGGATCTGACAAACGGGTAATGTACGCCTGGAGGGCCTCCAGACCACGCTCGTATTCGCTTTCCGATGACGGAATGCTCCAGCTGTCGTTATCAAAGTGCAGCTGTGGCTCTGCCGACGCCAGATCGGAGTCTTCTGTCGACTGGCTCTGTGATCGGCTGAAGTCTTTACGCAGTGCACGTGAGAAGTCACGTACCTGAACCAGCACACCAAACTCCCAGTTAGGGATGTTATCTAACCAGATGCCTGGCGGCAGAATGTCGTTAGTGAGGTAACCACCCGGCTTGTACAGCATGGTCTCGGTGATTTCCATCAGGGTGGCTGTGGTAGTGTAGCCGCGCACGACATTCACACCCATCTCTTCGGCTTTGGCGCTGGCCACGGCCTGTACGTCAAAGTCTTCTGGTTCCTGTGACCAGAACATGCCGACCACAACAGCAATCACAAACAAAATAGCGATGACCCAAACAATCAGGTTTTTTGAACCTTTTGAGTCTTTACGGTCGTCTGCCCAGTCCTGAAGGCGCTCTTTCGTATCCTGGATACGGTCCTGCACACCACTCATAGCCTTATTCCTTACATTCGGAGGTTTAAACACGGCAACGCAGGGGGCTACCGTGGATCAAAGCCGGCATGATAACGTAAAACGCAACGCAAAGGAGTATCCGCACAAGCCAGCCTCGGTGGCGATCCCGCCAATCACAACATCAGGATATAATGGCGGTCCACGTCATCAGGTCACCGCACTATGGAACTGACCCCGATTGCCTTTGCGCAATCCCCATACAAAGAGAAATTTGCCATCCCGCGCCAGCCCGGGTTAGTGCCATCAGCACACACCCGCGTGACACTCATCGCCGACTTCTGCCATCAGCAAGCACTGGATGGGCTGGAGCAAGTGTCGCATGTGTGGCTGATCTTTGGATTTCATGCCGTTGGCAGTCGCCCTGACTCATTGCGTGTACGTCCACCGCGCCTGGGGGGCAATACCCGCATCGGCGTGTTTGCGACTCGCAGTACCCACCGACCCAATGGCCTCGGGCAATCCTTAGTAAAAATTGAGACGATCGACAACGATACCTTAATTGTCAGTGGTGCTGATCTATTGGATGGCACCCCTATTTACGACATCAAACCCTATGTCCCCTACGCCGACGCACTGACAGACGCAGAAAACCACATGGCCCCAGCCCCACCAAACGTCATCCGGGTGGAATGGAGTCCTGATGCCAGAGCACAAGCCGAACACGCTCAGCAACGCTTACAAGACAAGGTACTCGCCGTCATTGAAGAAAGTCTGGCTCAGGACCCGCGCCCGGCGTACCAAAATAAACAGAACAGTAATCAACAAAGTAACCACGACTCAGAGCGCGAATACGGTGTGCGGCTGTGGGACCTGAATGTGCGCTGGCACTATCCTACCAACGAGTGCGCCAGGGTAATTTCGGTATTGCCCATCGATAACGAACAGTCTGAAAAGTAGCGTCGTTCAGTAAATAGACACTCCGGTGAAGCGACACTCCGGCGAGTTCGCCGCAGCAAAGGATCTACTGCGGCCAGTTAAGGGGCATCAAGCACGCGTCAGACGCAGCACGTCCTGACTCATCGCACGGACACCACGCTCGCGGAATTTAGGATCACTGGCCAGCAAATCGCTACGCAACAGCACATCCACATGCATGCCCGCGTAATGCTGCTGCACTTCATCAACAGGAACCGAGAACGGCGGGCCCGACATCTCAGCCTGATCGTAATCGAAAGACACTAACAGCTGCGGCGCATCCTCACTCAGAGTGCGCAGTTGTTTAACATAGTCTGCACGCATGGCCTCAGGCATGGCCACCAGCGCCGCGCGATCGTAGACCGCATCAATCGGGCCGACATCGTAGGACGTCAGAGCAAACCAATCGCCGCAGATCAACAGAATGCCTGCCGCACGGTACAGAATCAGGTCACCGACCCGCTGTTTATCCACCGCCAGGCTGAAGGTCTCTTCAATGGAATCGGCCAGCGCATCCAGCGCCACTTCGCTCAGTTCAACACCAACAATCTGATACCCCTCACGCAGCAACCAGTGGGCGTCCAGTGTTTTACCACACAGCGGAATCAACACGCGGCTGCCCAGATCTACCTTCAGGGTGTGCCAGTGATTGACCAACGCCGGGTTCACCTCAGACTCATGAAAGCCAATTTCATTGTTTGCCCAACGCTCGTGCCAGAATTCATGCTGCATAACCCACTCCTCATGAGGCGAGGGCGACAGATACAAAAACGCCCTCAATTAAGAGGGCGCAATTATGCCAAAGGCATGGCGTTGGAGCGAATTCCGGGTCAGCAAGTGTGGAGGCACAATGGCCCCGCTCACATCGGCCCCGCTCACATAGGTACTACCACTTATGGGTTGACCTGTAACTCCGCCACCTCAGGAAAACGCGATTCCCAATCTTCAATCAGGTGCGTCTGATCGATATCCCATGGATGAAAACCGGTACGGAAAAACTTCGCCAAGCCTTTCATGTTGTCCCGCAGAACACCACGCTTACCCCAGAAAAATATCGCCGCTTCTTTCCATTCCCGCCAGCTCGGAAAATGTCGCTGCGAGCGTAATAACCACACCTGATACATCGCCAATCGTGAGAACAGACTGATCATGGAAATCACCATCACCCGCTTACGCATAAATTCATCATTAACGTGAGCGCGATATACATCAAACGCAACGGCTTTATGCTCAATTTCTTCCACCGCATGCCACAACAACATTTTGCGCACGGTGGGATCAGCATCTTCCAAAATGTCGTCATTTTTTAGTAAAAATTCCGCCAGCGATGCCGTGAAATGTTCCATCGCTACCGTCAATGCTAATTGACGCTCACGCGACAGGCCTTTGAGAAAATCGACGCGGCTATGAAGCTTCTCAACGATGCGATCCATCGGAAAACCCATGTCGGTAATCGCCTGGTTTAACGCCTCATGGGAAATACCGTGATGCGCTTCCTGGCCGATAAAGCCTTTGATCTGCTGTTTCAGCGTCTCGTCTTTAATGTCATCGCGGTAATTACGTACCGAGTGAATAAAGAAGCGTTCGCCGTCCGGAAACAAGGCTGATAATGCGTAAAAAAACGTACTGATTAACGAATTGTTACGAAACGCGTATTGGCTCATCGGCGTCTGAGTATCAAATGCCATACGACGTGGCTTAATTTCCACACCTGCAGATTGTTTATGCACTTCGTTCATCTCTCTAACCCCACGATATTCTTATGAGTATAGTGTGTGACCAGCACCAGAAGTTGGCCATATTTCACATATCTGATAGAACATCACTATGACATACTGCCTCGCGATAAGTGGGGTGCTATGCTTTCACCCTGAGGTTCAAAACTGGCAACGGACGACTATGACAACCAAGACTCTTGGCACAGGCGAATACCGATTATCGTCCGACTACCTGATTCTTCTGGGAGAGCTCGCCTTTGAGCGCGGCATTGCCATGGCGACCTTACTGGAAGGCAGCGGCTTGCCCGAAAATCTCATGTTTCAGCACAACGTTCAGGTCGGTCACGAATCGGCCCTGAAAGTGATCGACAATTTCTGCGCCGTCGACGGTGAAAGCGCCGCACTGGAATTCGGCAAGCGTATGACGCTGTCTAAACACGGTGCCCTCGGTTACGCCGCACAATACAGCCCAACCATTGAAGAAGCCGCCGAGAAGATCGAACGCTACCTCGAAACCCGGGTTCAGGTGTTTGAGCTGAAGCGTGACAACGACAGCAACAGCCGTCACCTTTACATCACCACCCGCACCGAAGAAACCCGTGCAGCACGCTTTATGATTCTGGCATTCTTGGCCAGCGTAGAGACTATTTGCCGTACTTTAGTGCCCGCCGACTCCCGTGGTGCGCGCAGCGTGATCCAGATCCGCTCCTCTGGCCCCTTTACCGAGCAAACGGTGTTACCTAACTGTTCGGTGTACCCGGATGCTCCGGTCAACTGCCTGACCTGGCCCCGTAAAGCACTGGAAGGCATGCTGCCCTTCTTTAACCCCGAAATGGAAAGCCTCGCCAATCAGGAACTCAAAGACGCGCTTAACAGCGTTGCTGAAGCGAACACCATTGCGGGCAAAGTGCGGGACATCCTTAACGAGCACCTGGCCGAAATGCCTACCGTGGAGGACGTGGCTGCTCAACTCTTTATGTCCGCCGCAACGCTGAACCGCAAACTGAAAGCCGAGCAGCGCAGCTTCCAGCAAATCAAAGATGAGCTGCGCTACAGCAAAGCCCAACGCCTGTTGAAAGACACGCGTATGTCGGTCGATCAGATTGCCGACCAGCTGGGCTACAGCGAT
>JAYYHP010000110.1:0-8274 GCA_036148335.1 Pseudomonadota bacterium | reverse complement strand
GGTCCAGCCAGACCTACTCCGCCATGCGCGAAGGCTCAAAGAAAGTGCTGGAGAAGATTCCGGCGGCGTGGGAGTTTGCCAAGCGCACCGAAGAGCACATGAAAGGCATGGTGGCGCCGGGAACATTATTTGAAGAGCTCGGGTTCAATTATTACGGCCCGGTCGATGGTCATGATCTGAACGAACTGGTCACGACGCTGGACAACCTGAAAAAGCTCAACGGCCCACGCATCCTGCACGTCGTGACGCAAAAAGGGAAAGGCTTCGAGCCAGCGGAGAAAGATCCGATCCGCTACCACGCGCTCAAGCCAGCGAAAAAGACCTCGGCCACCAGTGCTAAGCCAGTTAAAAGCTACTCCAATATTTTTGGTGAGTGGTTGTGCGATCAGGCAGCCGCCGATGAGCGCTTAGTTGGCATTACGCCAGCGATGTGCGAAGGCTCTGACATGGTGCGCTTCTCACACGAATACCCCGACCGCTACTTTGACGTCGCCATCGCTGAGCAGCATGCCGTGACGGTCGCCGCGGGCATGGCCTGCGAACAGAGCAAACCGGTCGTCGCGATTTACTCGACCTTCCTACAGCGTGGCTACGACCAGCTGATCCACGATGTGGCATTGCAGAATCTCGATGTGTTGTTTGCCATTGATCGTGCCGGGCTGGTGGGCGAAGACGGCCCAACGCACCACGGTGCTTACGACCTCAGCTACCTGCGTTGTATCCCTAACATGGTCATCATGACGCCATCGGACGAAGCAGAATGCCGGGCGCTGCTCAATACCGGCTATCAGCATCCCGGGCCTGCGGCCGTGCGCTATCCGCGTGGCTCCGGTACAGGGGTAGACGCGGGAAGCACGCTGGAACCTCTGCCGCTGGGCAAAGGGATTGTGCGTCGCAGCAGCGATACCGCTCGCGTGGCGGTATTGGCTTTTGGTGCTCCGACTAAGGCTGCGATGACGCTGGCCGACGAGCTGGATCTGACCGTTGCTGATATGCGCTTTGTGAAACCCATGGATGAAGCCCTGGTACTGGCCATGGCCGAGCAGCACGATGCTCTGATCTGCATCGAAGAAAACGCTCGTATGGGGGGCGCGGGTTCCGCCGTACTGGAAGTGCTGGCCTCTAACGGGTGTTCAGTTCGTACCGAGCTGTTAGGCATTCCAGATCACTACATTGATCATGCGACTCCCGCTGCTCAACATCAGGAGAGTGGCATCGACGCCGAGGCGTTGCGCGCCGCAGTTGGGCGTTTGACCGCCTGTTAATCCTGAGTCGAGTGGCGAGTTTCACGGCTCGTAACTTAGCGCCATCCAATCCGACGATTATCTTTTCGTTGTGCCTGTTCCATAAGTCAGCCGGAATCTTCCCGGTTGGCGATTTTCTGTCCGGCCAAGTCGTCTGACCTCTGCTTAACTTAACGAAGTCTATTTGGCGGAGGTGGCAGTGCTTAGCCAGCGCTACATCCAAATGAGTTTTATCCACGCGAGTTACATCGCAGCTTCCGGATTGGTCGCCTTTGTGCTGAGTGCAGGGTTGTTGACCAACGGCGAACTGCTCCCTGCATTTGGGGTGGGTGTGTTGGTCAGCGCTGTGGCGACAGGTGGCCTGTGGTTGCGTCGCAGTCAACCTGTGATAAAGCGTGAGCGCCGTGCCGATAACCTCGAAGCGATTGGGCGTGCAGCGGCCGGAGTCGCGCACGAGTTAAGCAATCCCGTGACTTACATCGACAGCAATCTCAATGCGCTGATTTCCGATGTCGAAGCCTACAACGAATTTATTGCGGTGTTAGATCAGGCGTCTGACCACCTTGAGATTCGCCATCCGTTTTACCAAAACGCTTTGCATGCGTATCAGCGCCTCGACATTGCCCGTATCGTGGACACCGCGCCGGTTCGGGTACGGGACGCTCTTGCTGGCATTGATCGCATCGATAGCATCATGCAGGACTTGCACCTTCTGGGGCGTCGTTCGACCTGTGACATGCGTCTTGCCGACATTAATTCTGCACTGCCGGCCGTTCGCCGACGTCTGCAAGTGCCAGAAGGCGCTGAGTTAGACTGGCAGTTGATCGAGGTCGACCCTCTGATTTGTCATCCCGCACGGTATGCGCGCATGCTGGAAGTTGTTATCGACAACGCCCTACAGGCGATCCCCGATGAGGGCGGCAAAGTCGTCGTGGCGCAGCGTATTGATGACGATCATTTCATCACGGACATCAGTGATAACGGGGTCGGCATGGACGAAAAGATCCTCCGGCGAATCTTTGAGCCCTTCTTTACCACCCGCGATGAAGGTAAAGGAACCGGCATTGGTCTGGCTTTGTGCTACAAATTAATAAGAGAGCACCAGGGTTTTGTCGAAGTGCGCTCCCATCCGGGCGCAGGCAGCTGTTTTACCCTGACCATTCCCATGCAACAGGGAGACACACATCATGCCGATTAATGGCGGCACGAATGAGAAGAGCTGGCGACTGTTACTGGTCGACGATGAGCCCGGCGTCTTACAGGCGTTGAAGCGGCTGTTTTTCAGAAAGTACGAGGTGGTCATGGCCGGTGGTGGTCAAGAAGCCCTCGATATTCTCGAGAAAGAAAAATTTGATCTGGTGATCTCGGACATGCGTATGCCCGGGATGTCCGGTGCTGAGCTACTGAAAACCTGCTTTGCCAAATACCCAGAAATGATTCGGGTACTGCTGACTGGCTACTCGGATCTCGATTCGGCCATTAAGGCCGTCAACGAAGGCAACATCTACCGCTACATTTCTAAGCCTTGGGATAACGACCAGCTGCGCGAAATGGTGGCTGAGGCGCTGGAAGGCCGCGAGCTGAAAAGTGCCAATGTGCGTCTTAATGCGCACATCGAAAACCAGAACGAAGAGCTTGAGCGTCTGAATCGTGAGTTGCAGGCCAAGTTTGATGCCTCCTCAGATGCTGTGGGCGCCGCGGAAGCCAAGTTGCAGGAGGCGTATCAAAACTTACGTCACGAATTTGATGCCATGATTCATCTTCTGGTCGGCACGATGGAAGGCCGTTTGGGGGAGGAGAGTGGCTCGACTGAGCGCTTTGCTGCTTTGGCTCGTGCCTTCGCGCAGAATGCCGGCCTCGATGAAAAACAGGCCGAAGACACCTACTACGCGGCGCTGTTACGTAATTTGGGCAAGATGTCCCTGCCGGACTCGATTCTGAACAAAGCCATCCCGCAGATGAGCAACTCAGAGAAATCCGACTACGCCAAATTCCCGATTCATGGCCAAACCTCCATGATGATGCTCGAACCGCTGCAAAATGCCGCCGCGATCATTCGTTCGCACATGGAGCTTTATAACGGCAAGGGCTTCCCAGATCGTCTTGCCGGAGATGCGATCCCGAAAGGCGCGCGAATCCTGCGCATTATCAGTGATTACGCAGAGCTGCAGCGCGAGATGAATTTTCTGGGTGAGCCTTTGAATGAGCCTGACAGTCGTACCTATCTGCTGAAACTGGCGGGCCAGCGCTACGACCGGGAGCTTTGCGATATCTTCATTGAAACCCTCGACAATTATGAGGGTGGGGCGATCTCAAGCACCGAGCGCATCAACATCGCCGATGCCAAGCTTGGCATGATACTCAAAGGCAATCTGGTGAGCCCGGGAGGTGCGGTATTGCTCCCTCGCGGTACACAGCTGAACGAGCGCCACGTGGCCAAACTGCAGGCGCTGATGCGTCAGTTTGAAGGGCACGAGATTTTTATTCAGGTACAAAAACCTGAAGAGGAAGAAGAGACCGAGGACGACGCTTAAACGCCGTCGTCCTGATGAGAGAGCATGTGGCCGAGTTTGCTGGCCTTGGTGTTCAGGTAGTGATCGTTGTGTGGGTTACGACCGACTTCGATCGCCACGCGCTCCGCAATCGTCACGCCCGCTGATTCCAGCGCCTTCACTTTGCGCGGATTGTTAGTCATCAGGCGGATGGTCTGAATGCCCAGATGCTCGAGCATTGGCTGGCACATGCCGTATTCACGCAAATCAGCACCGAAACCCAGTTTTTCGTTGGCCTCGACCGTGTCCGCGCCCTGATCTTGCAGGTTGTAGGCTTTGACCTTGTTCAGCAGGCCGATGCCGCGACCTTCCTGGCGCAGGTACAAGACCACACCTCGACCAGCTTCAGATACCGAACGCAGCGCCTCTTCTAACTGATAGCCGCAATCGCAACGCATGCTGTACAGTGCGTCCCCCGTCAGGCATTCAGAATGCGCGCGCAGTAATACTGGCTCGCCATCGTCCAGCGTGCCCATGGTCAGTGCGACGTGTTCTTTCCCTGTGTCCGCTTCTTCAAAGCCATGCATGGTAAACACACCAAACGGCGTGGGCAGCTTGCATGATGCAACGTAGTGGATCTTCAAGGGGCCAACCCTCTGAGTAAAACAGGGCGCGTATTCTACCAGTCAGCGCCTTGCTTGCCTATTCTGCCTATAAAATAGACTGTTGCGATTCAGTGAAACAGGTACACTGCGGGTAGCGTCATCGAGCAAGGAACACCTCTCACATGCAAACCCTCTGGCCACGAGCCATAGCGTTGTTTCACGCCTTCACAGCCAAAATAGTGTCCAATCCAGTATCGACATCAGCATCGGCAAGCGAACCGATACAGGAAGCGACACAAAAACCGACGTCCGGGCGTTTATCCATCGTCGCCATGGCGTTACTGCTCGCGCCTGTCCTTATGTTAGCCCCCACGCTTGGACATGCCAGTGAGTCACTGTCGGTGTGGCAACAGCTCCCCTACGCCGACGGCATTCAACGCCTATTGCAGCAGGAATGGGCTAGCCTGCACCGGGTGGGTGCCGAGTTGATTGCTGCCTGGGGACTGCTCTTGGGAGGCATCCCGGAAGGAGAGCGACTGACCGTCATCATGCGCACCGGCCTGCCGCTGTTACTGCTGATGCCACTGCGTTGGCTATCTCGCGGGCTGACAGCCATCATTGCGCAGCAACTCAACAAGTTGCATAACCAGCTGGTGTCCGGCGACATCCGCCAGCGAGGCGCCCGTGCGGGTGCACGTTTCCTGACCGCCATTACCCCACTGGTGCCTTGGTTGGCCTTACTGTGGCTGACTCGTTTATTGCCCGATCTCGATGCCGACCAATATGGTTTAGGTGGCACCTTGCCGCTGCTGTACACCGTGTACGTTATTTACAAGCTGGTGGATCTGTCACTGGAGTGGTTTCTGCTCAGTGTGTGTCAGGGCAACGGCACCTTCCTCAATGCCGAAAACACCCAGCTGCTTGAGCGTCGCGCCAATCGGGTTTCCAGCTGGCTGTTGCTGCCATGGGTGATCATTACCGTCTCTGAGTACTTGCTGCACAGCACTCTGGTGAGCCAGGTGATTGGTGCACTGGTGTGGTTGTTCAGTTGGTTGCTGTTGAGCTATCTGCTGCACTTTTATCGCGAAGCACTGGTGAATAACCTGAAGCGCTTAACGCCTGAAAGCGCTGACCGTTTTTTCCAGCCGATGGCACAGGGCGTTATTACGGTACTGATCTTACCGATTCTTGTGCCGGTGAATTTACTGCTGTTGGCACAAGGGTTCTTTGGTCAGCTCATGGGCGAGTTCGCCTGGTATCAGCGCTTAAGTGCGCGCTGGTTCCACATGAAAAATCAGACCGGCGAAAACGACGAGGATGGCGAACCAAACGAGCGCACCGACGACAACTATCTCAAGTGGTTCGAGCCCTACGGTGACGAAGACTTTCCGATCATCAACACCGGCCTCAGCGATGCCATCAATAAGTACTTTTCTGTCTGGTCGCAGCAGCCCAGCGATGACAACGTGCTGCTACTGGCAGGCGAGCCGGGGATCGGTAAAAAATCGGCGGTACGACGTTTCTGTCAGGAGACCGCACAAAATAACGACGCACTGCGTGTGACCATGCTCGACATTCCGGCGCGAACGCTCGATGTCACTGTGCTGTACAGCCTGGTCGGACAGCAGCTTGGCATTGATTTAAGTGAAGGCCCGGCGGCATTGGCCACCGCCAACGAACAGCTCCCCCCCACCTTGTTGGTGGTGAATAACGCCGAGCATTTGTTTCTTGCTGACGTCGGTGGTCTCGAGGCCTGGGAAGCACTGCTGAGCCTGACGAACTCGCGCGCGGGCAATGTCTTCTGGTTGCTGGTAATCAACAACCAAAGCTGGGCCTACTTGTGTAACGTGTTCGGGCGCGACTATCAGATGCGCAACGTCATTCAGGTGAAGCGCTGGGCGCAAGCCGAGATACGCTCCATGATTTTGTCGCGCAATCAGCAAAGTGGTTACCGCCTGCGCTACGACGATGTACTGATGGATACCCGTGGCCCAACCAACGGTGCCATGCGTAACGCCGAACAGCGCTATTTCAGTTTGCTGTGGGATGCCAGTTGGGGGGTGCCTGCGGCAGCGTTAAAATTATGGCAGGCCTCGGTGACCACACGCGGAAAAGCCGTAACGGTACGCGTACCACGTATGCCTTCCGGGGCACGGATCGAGAAATCCGGCCCGAACCAACTGTTTGTGTTTGCCGCCATCGTGACGCACGGTTCGCTGACAACCCAAGAGATTGTGCGTGTCACGAACATGTCGGAAAACGTCGTCCGCTTTGCCTTAAAGAGTGCACTGGAAGACAACGTGGTACAGAAAGGCGAAGACAGTCGCTATCGAATTACCACCCTGTGGTATCACACCGTTGTGAATATTCTGAACAGGATGAACATGCTCCATGAATGATGCCAATGGTCTGGTCGACGGCCTGCTCAGCGTCACCGAAATATTTAACTTTACGGCGATTTTTCTGCTGGTTTTGGGCGGCATTGCGCTGTGGGTAGTTGCTCGTGCGCTGACTAACGTCAGCAATCGCCTGATGGAAAAAATCCCAGCGCGGCGCTTTTTTATACTGCAAATCTCCACACTGCTGAGTTTTGCGCTGTATATCTTTGGTACCGTGGGCTTGCTCATCGGCGTATTGCAACCACCGAAAGAACTGATTTACGCCGCTACCGGCTCGGTCGCCGTAGCACTCGGTTTTGCCTTAAAAGACATCGCCGCCTCGCTGGTGGCCGGTATTTTATTGTTGTTTGATCGTCCATTTCGGGTGGGTGACCGCGTTAGCTTTGGTGATACCTACGGCGAGATTGTTTCCATCGGCTTGCGTACGGTACGCCTGGTGACGCTCGACGATAATCTCGTCACCATCCCTAATTCGCGGTTTATTACCGACGTTGTGGCCTCCGGTAATGCCGGTGAGCTCGATATGATGGTGGTCACAGATTTTCATCTGGCGCTGGATGCTGATATTCCTCAAGCACGAAAGCTGATTGAACAGGTCGTTGTGACCAGTCGTTATGCCTATCTGAAAAAGCCCGTCAGCTTCGTGATGGAAGAACTCGAAGTTGCACACACTCTGGCCATTCGTCTGCGCGTAAAAGCCTACGTACACGACGTGCGCTATGAAAAAGCCTTCCAGAGCGACATCGTATTGCGTGCCACACAGCTTCTGGTCGAGCATCAGATCGCACGTCCTAAATCCATGCAGGTAGGCGCGTAACATGGTGTTTGCGGTGCTGGTGGTCGTATTGCTGGGGTTGATGTACCTGCCCAGCCTGTGGGTGCGCCATGTATTGAAAAAACACAGCGCCCCACGAGACGATTTTCCGGGTAATGGCGCGGATATGGCCCATCACTTGATAAACCTGATGGCACTGGGTGACGTTAAAGTAGAAATCACCGAACACGGCGATCACTACGACCCCAGCGACAAAGCCGTGCGGCTGACAGAGGATAAATACCAAACGCCCAGCCTGACCGGCGTTGTAGTAGCGGCTCATGAAGTGGGACACGCCATTCAGGACCACCAGAAAGAATCCTTATTTCAGTGGCGCTCTGCCATGGCCTGGATCGCCATGCTGGTGAACAAACTGGCACCGGTGCTGTTGCTTGCCGCTCCGGCTCTGGCGATATGGAACCCTGCGTTTTCCCGATGGTCATTAGTGGCAGCCATTGCCTCTGTGCTGGTGGGCGTGTTGCTCAACCTGATTACCTTGCCGGTTGAGTGGGATGCCTCGTTTGGCAAAGCCCTGCCGATGCTCGAGGCCGGGCAATACCTCAACGAACAGGATATGCGCGCCGCGCGTCAGATACTGCTTGCTGCTGCACTGACTTATGTCGCAGCGTCGCTGGCGAGTTTGCTGAATCTTGGCACCTTGCTTCGGGTGCTAAGGCGCTGACAGGGTGGAGCCCATAAAACTGGCCTGTTACCCTAGCG
>JAYYHP010000109.1:0-7521 GCA_036148335.1 Pseudomonadota bacterium | reverse complement strand
GTTTGCCTCACTCGCCGATATGACCCACTGGTGCCAGCACCTGCGCGCTGATCACGGCTGTTTTCTGGCGATGAAAGGGCAATTCCCGCAACAAGAACTGGATGACCTGCATGGCCAGTATGAGGTTACGCAGGTTACTGAATTACAGATCCCCGGTGTGGACGGCGAGCGTCATCTGCTGCGTCTGGTACCTACCCAGTCATAAGGACCCATCCGTTGAGTCACATTTTTGCGATTGCGAATCAGAAAGGCGGTGTCGGTAAAACGACCACGGCCGTGAATCTGGCGGCGTCTCTGGCGGCGACCAAGCGTCGTGTCCTGCTGATTGATCTGGACCCGCAGGGCAATGCCACCATGGGATGTGGTGTCGATAAGCACGAGCTTGAGCGCTCTATGTACGATGTGCTGGTCGCGAATTGCAGCGCGGCGCAGGCGCGTCAGCCAGCGCCGGAGTGCCAGTTTGATGTGTTGCCCGCCAATGGCGATCTGACCGCGGCCGAAGTTGAACTCATGGAAGTGAACGGTCGCGAGCAGCGTCTGAAAAACGCATTGCAGCCATTGCGGACGGAATACGATTACATTCTGATTGATTGCCCGCCATCACTGAACATGCTGACGTTAAACGCCTTGGTTGCGGCGCAGGGCATTCTGATTCCGATGCAATGCGAGTACTACGCGCTGGAGGGTCTCAGCGCCTTGTTGCAAACCGTACAGTCGATTCAGTCTGGCCCGAACCCAGAGCTTGAGATCAGTGGTCTGATTCGCACCATGTACGATCCACGCAACAGCCTGACCAAAGATGTGTCTGAGCAACTGACAGAGCACTTTGGCGACAAATTATTTACCTCGGTGATCCCGCGTAACGTGCGTTTAGCAGAAGCGCCAAGTCACGGCTTACCGGTATTGCACTACGACAAATCTTCTAAAGGTGCCCTGGCGTATCTGGCACTGGCCGGTGAATTGAACCGGCGCATGAAATAAGACGGAACCACATGGCGACTAAAAAGAAGCGCGGCCTGGGCCGCGGATTGGATGCCCTTCTGGCAAGCACAAAATCGGACGCGGTTCCGACCACCCCGTTAGAGGGCGATGCCCCTGCAACCCTAACCGACAGTGACAGTGAATTACGTCATCTGCCGGTGGAGTGGATACAGCCGGGCCGTTATCAGCCTCGTCGTGATATCCAGCCAGAAGCACTGGAAGAACTGGCGGCATCGATCAAAGCACAGGGCCTGATGCAACCGATTGTGGTACGCCCTCTGCCAGAACAACAGGACCGCTACGAGATCATTGCCGGTGAACGCCGCTGGCGCGCCTGTCAGTTAGCACAACTGGATCGTGTGCCTGCGTTAATTCGTGACGTTGCCGATGAAGCCGCCATCGCCATGGCCTTGATCGAGAACATCCAGCGTGAAAACCTGAATCCGATGGAAGAGGCCATGGCCCTGCATCGTTTGCAGCATGAGTTTGAGTTGACGCAAATGGAAGTGGCGGAAGCTGTCGGCAAAAATCGCGCTACGGTGGCAAACCTGCTGCGTCTGATGAACCTTAATGATGATGTAAAACGCCTGTTAGAGCACGGCGACATCGAAATGGGTCATGCCCGCGCACTTCTGGGATTGTCCGGCGTCACTCAGAGCACAGCCGCAGCGGACGTTGTTACCCGCGCGCTGACGGTACGTCAGACCGAAGCGCTGGTGCGTAACCTACAAGAAGGAGCAGCAGACGCGGGTAAAGCAGAAAAAGCGGCCGTGAACCCAGATATCCAACGCCTCGAACGCATGTTAGGCGAGCGCCTTGGTGCCAAAGTGGCCATTCAGCACTCGGCCAAAGGCAAAGGCAAGCTGGTCATTAACTACACCAGCCTCGACGAACTGGATGGCATCCTTAACCACATCCAATAGTGCCTGCCTGACCTGACAACCAACGTTGGCCCCCACGTCTCCTGACTACACTGACAGTGAACTCAGGAGACGTTATGAAATTATTCACCCCCGCCCTACTCTGCTCTCTCACCCTGCTCGCTACCGACGTGCTTGCGACGCCTCGCATCATGCCGATGCTGGATGACAGTGCATTAAAGGAAACACGGGTGGATTACCTCACTGGACTGGAGAAAGCCCGCGCTGATGAGGCCGACGGTGACGAAGAGGCACCAAGCCGTACACCGGATTCCCGCGCGTTAACTGAACCATCCACGAACAATACCTCCGCAACACCTCTGATTATCCCATCGCCAACATCAACGCGCGCACCCGGCGTGTCGGTGGATTTGCGTCCACGCTAAGTCGCCATGGGCCAGATAAGACCTTTCTTCAGATAATCCCGCGCTTTCGCACGGCTTTACGGGTCTTTCGGTGTTCTGGCTGTTGAAGCAAAGCCCCCCAACCCCTATAATCCTCGCGCCCTGAAAATGGGTTGCTTGAATAGAGCGTTGCATTATCAGCATCAAAGAGGTGGAAAACAGGTTGTCTTCGATACCGCATCCACCCGTGCACAGGATCATCATTTTTCAATTGAGCCTGTCCTTGATCATCGCCGCTCTGGCCTGGTTACACAGCGATGTAGCCGCCAAATCAGCATTGCTGGGAGGACTGACTTGCGCACTCCCCAATGCCTACTTTATTTGGCGAGCATTCCGCTACACCGGTGCACGAGCAGCCACTCAGGTTGTGCAGTCGTTTTACCAGGGGGAAGCCTGGGAGTTTGTGCTCACGGCGTTGTGTTTTGGTGTCATCTTCCAACTCGTCGAGCCTCTGAATGTTCTGGCACTGTTTGTTAGCTTTATGACAGTGCAGCTGAGCCATGTGATTGCCTCAGCAAGAATTGCCAATTTATAAACCTTTAAATCTGAGAGTGAACGATGGCTGGTAACTCCCAAGAGTATATTTCCCACCACTTGACGAACCTGACCTACGGCAAACTGCCAGCAGGCTACGTTCGCGAAAATGCAGACGGCACAACGACTGAGCTGACTGACGCAACCTGGACCATGGCCCTGAGCGGCAAAGAAGCGACCGATATGGGCTTCATGGCATTCCACGTCGATTCTCTCGGCTGGTCTCTGGCGATGGGTATTCTGTTTGCCTGGTTGTTCCGTAAAGCGGCGAAGTCAGCCACCTCTGGTGTACCAGGTAAGCTGCAAAACGTGGTTGAAAGTGTCGTTGAATTTGTCGACAACACCGTTAAAGAAACATTCCACGGTCGTAACCCACTGGTTGCACCGCTCGCCCTGACCATCTTCGTCTGGGTATTCCTGATGAACTCACTGAAATGGGTTCCAGTGGACGTGATTCCTGGCATCGCACACGCTGCGGGCCTTCCGTTCTTCAAAATCGTACCAACCGCCGATCCAAACGGTACTCTGGGTCTGTCGCTGGGCGTATTCCTGCTGATTATCTTCTACAGCATCAAAGTTAAAGGTGTAGGTGGCTTCGCTAAAGAGCTGTCTCTGACACCGTTCAATCACCCGATCGCTATCCCGTTCAACCTGTTCCTGGAAGTTCTGGGTCTGCTGACCAAGCCACTGTCTCTGGCACTGCGACTGTTCGGTAACATGTACGCGGGTGAGGTTGTGTTTATTCTGATTGCATTGCTGCCGTTCTACCTCCAGTGGGTTCTGAACGTGCCGTGGGCAATCTTCCATATTCTGGTGATTCCGCTGCAAGCGTTCATCTTCATGGTTCTGACGATTGTATATCTGAGTCAGGCTCACGAAGACCACTAAGGCGAAATCAACAGACGGTTTTAACCCTTTAATTAACTTACTTAACTAAACCTTTAGGAGTCTCAAATGGAACTCGTATACATTGCTGCTGCAATCATGATTGGTCTGGGTGCCCTGGGTACTGGTATCGGCTTCGCTCTGCTGGGCGGTAAGCTGCTGGAAGGTACTGCACGTCAGCCAGAGCTGGGTCCTCAGCTGCAAACCAAAACCTTCCTGATGGCTGGTCTGCTTGACGCCGTGCCAATGATCGGTGTTGGTATCGCGATGTACCTGATCTTCGTTGTAGCTGGCTAAGGCGAACACGATCACTGATCGTGTTCCCGCAACCACACCACAACGAATTCGTAAGAGGTAAATCGCCGTGAACATGAATCTGACCATCCTCGGTCAATTGATTGCCTTCGCGATTTTCGTCTGGTTCTGCATGAAGTTTGTCTGGCCACCACTGACCAGCGCCATGTCAGAACGCGAAAAGAAAATCGCCGATGGTTTAGATGCAGCTAACCGTGCTGCACGCGATCTGGAACTGGCCCAGGCGAAAGCCGCCGACCAGCTGCGTGAAAGCAAAGAGCAAGCTGCTGAAATCGTCGAACAGGCAAATAAGCGTGCTAACCAGATCGTCGACGAAGCCAAAGAACAGGCTCGTGCCGAAGGTGAGCGCCTTGTTGCTGCTGCCCGCGCTGAAGTGGAGCAGGAAGCAAATCGCGCTAAACAAGCACTGCGCGCTCAGGTTTCTGAGCTGGCAGTTGCCGGTGCAGCCAAAATTCTCGCTAAGTCTGTTGACGCAAGCGCTCATGAAGAGCTGCTGAATCAACTGGCTGACGAACTGTAAGCGAGGTTGGCATGGCTGAATTAACAACTCTCGCTCGGCCATACGCAAAAGCTGCGTTTGCTGAAGCACAAGAGAAGAACGCACTGGATGCATGGTCTGATGACCTCAGCATCCTCGCCGCTTACGCAGCGGACAGCGATCTTGAAAAGATCCTGGTGCACCCTTCCCTGACCGCTCAACAGCAAGCGCAGGCACTACTTGACGTATGTGGCGACAAGCTGAATGAAGCAGCCAAAAACCTGGTAGCCGTTCTGGCAGAAAACAAGCGCCTGGCGCTGTTGCCAGAAGTATCAGCTCTTTTCGAAGAACTGAAGGCACAACTCGAAAACACGGTTGATGTAGTAGTTACAACCGCGTTTGAAATGACCGACGCACAACAAACCAAGCTGGCCGAGTCTTTAAAAGCCAAATTGAAGTGCGAAGTACGTATGAGCAGCGAAATCGATGAGTCACTCATCGGTGGTGCCATCATCCGTGCCGGTGACCTGGTAATTGACGGCTCGCTAACTGGAAAGCTGTCCAAGTTAGCCGAAGCGATGAAATCCTAGTTTGAGGGACGATGCATGCAGCAACTGAATCCATCTGAGATCAGTGAAGTCATCAAAAAACGCATCGAAAGTCTCGATGTGACTTCACAAGCCCAGAACGAGGGCACCGTCGTATCTGTATCTGACGGTATCGTTCGAATTCACGGTCTGGCTGACGCCATGTACGGTGAAATGATTGAATTTGAAGGCGGTGTATTCGGCCTGGCAATGAACCTGGAGCGTGACTCCGTTGGTGCCGTTGTCCTGGGTGACTACAAAGGTCTGGCAGAAGGCCAAACCGCTAAATGTACTGGCCGCATCCTGGAAGTACCAACTGGCGAAGCCCTGCTGGGTCGCGTTGTTGATGCTCTGGGTAACCCAGTAGACGGTAAAGGCCCTATTGAGACTTCTACCTCTGCTCCAGTTGAGCGTGTTGCACCGGGCGTTATTGCACGTCAGGGTGTAGACCAGCCACTGGAAACTGGTTACAAAGCGGTTGACTCCATGGTGCCGGTAGGCCGTGGCCAGCGTGAGCTGATCATTGGTGACCGTCAGACTGGTAAAACGGCGATGGCAATCGACGCCATCATCAACCAGAAAGGCACTGGCGTTAAGTGTATCTACGTTGCCGTAGGTCAGAAGCAGTCTTCTATCGCTAACGTTGTACGTAAGCTGGAAGAGCACGGCGCTCTGGATCACACCATCATCGTTGCTGCTGGTGCAGCCGATCCTGCAGCAATGCAGTTCCTGGCACCATACGGTGGCTGTGCGATGGGTGAATACTTCCTGGATCGTGGTGAAGACGCTCTGATCGTGTACGACGACCTGACCAAGCAAGCTTGGGCATACCGTCAGATTTCCCTGCTGCTGAAGCGCCCACCGGGCCGTGAAGCATACCCAGGTGACGTTTTCTACCTGCACTCCCGTCTGCTGGAGCGTGCGTGTCGCGTAAACGCTGACTACGTTAAGCAGGTAAGCGGTGTTGAAGGTAAGACTGGTTCCCTGACTGCTCTGCCAATCATTGAGACCCAGGGCGGTGACGTATCTGCGTTCGTACCGACCAACGTGATCTCAATTACAGACGGTCAGATCTTCCTGGAAACCAACCTGTTCAACTCAGGCATCCGTCCTGCGATGAACGCTGGTATTTCGGTTTCTCGTGTAGGTGGTGCAGCACAGACCAAGATCATCAAGAAGCTTGGCGGTGGTATCCGTCTGGCACTGGCTCAGTACCGTGAACTGGCGGCATTCGCTCAGTTTGCTTCTGATCTTGATGAAGCTACCCGTAAGCAGCTGGAGCACGGTAAAGCCGTTACTGAACTGATGAAACAGGGTCAGTACGCACCGATGTCTACCGCTGAGATGGGTCTGTCTATCTACGCTGCCACCGAAGGCTACCTAGAAGACGTTGAAGTGACCAAGATTCAGGCGTTCGAAGCCGCCCTGTTGAGCTACGCAAACAGCGAATACTCTGAGCTGATGGCGAAGATCAATGTTAAGGGTGATTTCAACGATGAAATCGCAGCCGGTCTGAAAGAGCTGATTGAGAAATTCAAAAGCACTCAGACTTGGTAAGTCCGCTGCTGGCGATTCACTGAATCGCCAGCTGGATTCACTGAAAACGTAAAGGCAGCTTAGCTATGGCAGTCGGAAAAGAGATTAAAGAGCAGATATCGAGCGTAAAAAGCACGCAGAAAATTACTTCAGCAATGGAAAAAGTTGCTGTAAGTAAAATGCGTCGCGCTCAGATGCGCATGGAACAGAGCCGTCCATACGCGGATAAAATCCGTGATGTGATCGGTCACCTGGCCAATGCCGCACCTGAATATCGCCATCGTTATATGCAAGACCGCGAGATCAAGCGTGTTGGTTATATCGTGGTGTCTTCCGACCGTGGCCTGTGTGGCGGTTTGAACAACAACCTGTTCAAGCGTGTTGCACAGCAAGCAAAAGACTGGAAAGACAAAGGCGTAGAAGTTGATTTCTGTGCCATCGGCTCAAAAGCCGGTCTGTTTTTCAACAGTTTTGGTGGCAACGTGGTTGCAGCAAAAGCCCAGCTGGGCGATGCACCCGAGTTAGCCAGCCTGATCGGATCGGTTAAGGTAATGCTGGACGCATACGACGAAGGTAAGATCGATCGTTTGTTCATCGTTTATAACCGTTTTGTGAACACCATGACGCAATCGCCTAACACAGTGCAGTTACTGCCACTGGAGGCGAAAGACGACGATACGCTGGAACGCCAGTGGGGTTACATCTACGAGCCTGCGCCAGAAGAGATTCTTGATGGCCTGTTAGTTCGCTACGTAGAGTCCCAGGTGTACCAGGGCGTAATTGAAAACAATGCCTGTGAACAGGCTGCACGTATGCTGGCGATGAAAAACGCCACAGATAATGCGGGCGGCATGATTGATGAGCTGAACTTGCTTTACAAC
>JAYYHP010000108.1:0-7706 GCA_036148335.1 Pseudomonadota bacterium | reverse complement strand
TGGCCAACAGTATAAAAAAGAACGGCAGCGTTGCACGATACAAGGTCATCACCGGCTTGTTGAAACGGAAGCTGGCGATAAACAAGTTCATGCCAACCGGCGGCGTAAAGTAGCCGAGCTGCATATTGGCCAGGAACAGAATACCCAGATGAATCGGGTGAATACCGTACTGCTCTGCAATCGGCAGAATGATCGGAATCATAATGACGATGGCTGAGAAAATATCCAGCATCATGCCGAGAATCAACAGGAAGATGGTCAGCAGCAGCAAGAAGGTAAATCCGTCACTGACGTGTGCCTGAATCGTTTCAAATACGGCTTCAGGTACGCCGGCATCGATCATGTAGTTGGTTGAGGCGAGCGATACCGCCAGAATCAACAGGATGGCACCGACCAGTTTCATGGAGTCACGCATCACCACGGGTAGCTGGGTGAAGGTGATTTCACGACGAATCAGTACCGTCACGATGAGTACGTAGAAAGCGGTGATGGCCGCGGCTTCGGAAACGGCGAAGAATCCGCCGTAAATACCACCCAGTACCACGAACGGCAGCGGGATTTCCCAAGCACTGTCTTTCACGGCAGCCCAGGCTTCAGCGCCGTTGAAGGTATGATTCGACTTTGGCAGGTGACGTGACTGCCAGGCGCTGTATAGCGACAAGGCGGTGAGCATCAACAGGCCAGGAAGAATACCGGCAAGGAAGAGGTCATCGATGCTGACTGGGGTATCCAGCGACATTTGTTGTGCGATAACACCGTACAGAATCAACGGCAGTGACGGCGCAAACAACAGGCCAAGGGAACCGGAGGTGGTCACCAGACCCAGATTGAAATTTTCACGGTAGCCGGCTTTTTTCAGGGCGGGAACCAAGAGTGCACCCAAGGCGACGATGGTGACACCCGAGGCGCCAGTAAAGGCGGTAAACAGGGCGCAGGCCGCTAAGGCAACAATGGCGAGGCCACCGGGCATCCACCCCAGGAAGGCATCGGTGATGCGCACCAATCGTTGAGGGGCTTTACTTTCGCCCATCAGATAGCCGGCAAAGGTGAACAAGGGAATGGCGATCAGTACCGGCATCTCGGCAACGCGGTAGATCTCCACGGCCATGACTTGCAGGTCGACGTCTGTTTGAAAGAAGCCCCACATCGCAGAGGCAGCAATGACGGCAAACAGGGGTGCACCCGCAAGGGCGAGTAGCAGCAGCACCAGTGGGACAAGAATACTCATGCGCTCAGCTCCTTGTTAAAGGCGGCGGCAAGGCCCTGCAGCAAGAAGCGCAGGCCCATCAGTCCGAAGCTGAACGGGATAACAAGCTGTAATGGCCAGGCTGGTACGCTGGCAAAGGCAATGTCCTGAAATTCGCGCGCCAGTTGCACATATTGGGCGGAGAACCAACCCACTAAGGCGCAAACGACGGCCGCAAACAGCAGGGTAACGGTGGAGGCAATGCGGTTAAGCACTGGCCCGCCGAGCTTGGAAATGAGGTCAATCGAGATATGCTCTTTCGACCGGGTGGCAAGCAGTGCGCCCAGTAAGCCAATCCACAGCACCATGACACGCAGTAGCGGCGGAATCCAACCGACGCCGCCGCCGAAAAATGTTCGGGCGAGAATGTCGTAGCCCGCCAGCACAATCATGGCCAACAGCAGGCCCACCAGTACGGCGTCTTCTGCGCGCCGTACCCAGGTAATCATTGCCTTCATTAACCGGTGCTCGTTATGGGTTCTGACGCAGTTCGTTCAGACGCTCTTGCAAGCGTTTGAAGACATCCACTGGGTAAACGTTTTTATCTGCCAGTTCAGCCACAACGCCGGTCGCCAGTGCTTCCCAGGCTTGTTTGTCGGCATCAGACAGCTCAACAAACTCGATGCCGTTCTGTGCCAGTGCATCACGAGCACCCGCTTCATCCAGTTCGTTTTGCGCGTCCATCTTGGCAAAAGCATCGCCCATGATGCGACGCACGGTTTCCTGATCATCCGCAGACAGGCGCTTAAAGGCTTTCTTATCGACGATGATGGCGCCGGTCAAAAACAGCAGTGGGAAGTCAGTCACGTACTTCACTTTGGTGTGCCACTGCAGCGCGATGGCTGAGGAGGCATTCACCACGATGGTGTCGATCAGACCGGTCTGCAGGCTGGTGTATACGTCAGACAGCGGCAGAGAGATGGGCTCGACACCGCCTTTTTCAAACGTCGTGGCACCGATCAGGTCACCTTCCGGTACCCAGACTTTCTGTTTGCGGGCGTCGTCAGAGGTGCGGATCGCTTCGCCAGACATCATGTAGGCAAAACCCGCTTCGGAAATACCCAGCAGTTCGTACCCTTTTTTGCCCATTTCCTCACGGATGTATGGGTCAAATTCTTCACGAATGGCGCGAACCTCTTCCAGTGTGCGGAAGGTAAACGGCAGGTTGTACAGCTGAGTGGCTGGTGACAGGTCAATTAGTGAGCCCGTGGCCACAGCGCCACCTTGCAGCTGACCAATGCGCATTTTACGTAGCACGCTCTTGTCGCTGCCCTGTACGCCGCCCGGAAAAAACTTAATTTTTACCCGGCCTTCGGTCTCGGCTTTAACGTCTTTGGCGGCGGCGCGCATGACTTTCATCCAAGCGGTGCCATCCGGTGCCAGTGTGGCGATTTTCAGGGTGGCAGCGGACGCCGATGGGGCGATCAGGGCAGCAGCAAACAGTAAACAGGCAACAATTCTCATGGGACATCTCACTCAAAGTAATCGGCAGATTCAGCTAACAGCATGGCCGCCTGGCGCTGGGCGAGGCGATTAATCAGTGTCAGGCTTTCAGCGTATGGGTCGGCATCCAGGACTTCCTGTAGCAGACGATCGTGCAGTTCTTGCTCAAACATCAGTCGTGCATACTGCTTGGCATACAGGACTTTCGCCATCAGGTGCTGGTCGTTACTCAGTTCGATGGCTTTTTCAAAATGGGCTTGTCCAATTTCTGGCTTGCCACCCACGGATGGCGGCAACTGGCTTTCCAGTACGCCCAGATACACCTGAACCGTGGCGTTGTCGTAGGCCGGATCGTAGTCGGCGACCCAGGACATCAGGGTTTTCACTTTGCCGACCTGCGCAATGGCGTTCCAGTCGCCGGTGTTGGCCTGAATCCAGCCCGCCCAAGCAGCACCGTATGCGTAGAAAATATCGAGATCGTCTTCGGTGTAATGACGTTTGAGCCCCGGTGCCAGATCATCGGCCGGGCCATCCATCAGTTCGCAGGCATCGGTGTCGTGTTCACACAGCGCGCGGCGGGCGTAGCCCATGGCTTTGTCGGCCATTGATTTGGCCTGATCTTCGTCTTGAGCAAAAACCCCTGCATACGCGCCATACAATTGCGCGCCCGCGAGCAGGAAACGCTCGTTTTCAGGGTAGGTCAGAATCAGGGCATCCAGCATGAGCAGGTAGGCCGGCGCACCAGCGGCCACGACTTCAGGATCGTCCTGATTCAGCATGGCGCGGGACAGATTATCGGGCAGGCGGGTTACGGAGCATGCGCTCAGCGCCAGACACAGCGCGAGCAATGTAATACGTTTCATAACTTACTCAGGAATTTAGCGTCGGGCGATTGTACAACGCTATGAGGGCGGTTTCATCCGCCCTGCATCACACCTCAGTCAGTTCTGGCAGAGCCGTCGCCTGTTTCAGTGAGCGGGTTCCGAAATCGATACCAATTCCGCGCAAAATGTCCCATACGGCGTCGTTATCACTGAACTCGGCGATGGTTTTCTTCGCCATGAACTGCGCGATTTCCTGAATGGATTTAATCAGGGCGTAGTCGGCGGAACTGGAGTGCAGGCCGTCGATAAAGTTGTGGTCGATTTTCACAAAATCGACCGGCAAGGCTTTCAGGTAGTTGTACGACGACTGGCCAGTCCCAAAATCAGACAAGACAAAGCGGCTGCCCAGTTTGCGGACTTCATGCATAAACTCAGCGGCGTCACTGAGGTCGTGAATGGTGGCCGTTTCGTTCAGCTCGAAGCAGAGCTTCTGCAACGGAATGTCCTTGTCGTGGGCCTGTTCCGTCAGGTACTCAAGCAGCGCCTCATCGGTAATCGCACGGCCAGATAGCCGCACAATAAAGCGCTGAATGGCTTCGGCCTCATCGCGGTGGGCATCGAGCCAGCGGATTAACTCATCGATAATCCAACGGTCGAGACTGTACATGCGACTGATGTTCTCAGCGGCCTGCAGGAATTCCAGTGGCGGTACTTCCGGGCCATCAGGACCAGGTACAGCAATCACCACTTCGTATTGCAGTACCCCTTTATAGCGACTCTGGATCGGATCCACCGGAACGCATAATGCCATCAGCTCGCCGTTTTCCTGAGCGGTGCTGAGACGGTTGCTCCAATCCATAAAGAGTTCGTGGCGCTCGCGCGAGGCATCGTCGTATTCATAACGGACAATGCGGTGATTGCCGCGTTCTTTGGCTAACTGGCTAGCGATTTCGGCCTGCTCGAGCAAATCGGCGGCATCGCTGGTATCCACCGAGAAGGCGGCCAGACCGATGCTGACGGTCATGGAGACACTGGTGTCTTTACTATCGATGCGCAGTTGCTCGATCTTGCGCGCCAGCAGACGCGCACTGGCTTCCCCTTGCTCTATGTCCTGTTCCGGAAGCAGCAGAGCAAATTCGTTACTGCCTACGCGTGAGCATAAGGCCTCTGGGAAGGCCTCTTGCAGGACCACGGCAATGGTCTGCAAGCAAGCATCGCCGGTATCGACGCCGTGGTTTTTATTGATCAGTTTGAACTGATCGACATCGATCATGCACAGAGTCTGGGCTTCGTTCGCTTTACGGGCTTCGTTCAGGCGGCTGTCCAGCAGCGACAGGAAATGCTGACGGTTCGTCAGGCCAGTAAGGGCATCGGTATTGGCTTGTTGGGACAGGTCGGTGTAAATCTGCTGTACCAACTGATCGATACTCTGATCGACCGGTGTCTCTTCCTGCTCGTACAGGCGTTTGATATCACCGGCTTCCATGGCCTGAGCCAGCTCATTAAAGGTGTACTCGTGTACGCTCATACCAGCGTGATTGACGCAGGCGTATCGCGACTGGTCGGCGGCAATCCAGGCAATGGATACCGTCTTCTGCGCATCAACCAGTAACAGCAGATCACCCACTTGCAGGCTCAATACTCGACGTGCACCTTTGCCTTGCAGTGGCGATTCTTCTTCAGGTTCGTGATAGGTCGGCAGATCGACCACGTCATCCATTTCTCCGTCGTTCAGGTGTTGCAGGGCGGCTTCACGAATGTCCTGATGCCAGCGCTCGTGTTCGGGCAGAGAGCCGTTCAGCAGATCCAACTCAGTACGGGCGAGATCCAACAGCGGAATGAATTTATTAATCAGTTCGCTACGACCGGCGTTGTTACCGTTAAATAAAATCAGTACCTGACGGTAGAGTTTCACCGCACCACGGAAACGGGCGCTGTCGGGGCCTTCACGCAGCAACAATAGACACAGCAGCTGTTGCCAGCCCTGTTGCAGCCACTCCACAACGCATGGTGGCAGCGTACGGCCTGAGGTGTCTTTGCCGATCAGGGCGTTTACGCGCTTTTGCGCCATACGCAGGCGATAAGCGCCTTCGGCAGCCTCAGCGGCACGTTCGGTATTTTGCTTCACCTTACGCTCAGCGGAGCCGACCAGTACCTGTAGATTCTCAACCAGTTCTTCCATCTGGCGTGGATCAGAGGTGGGGGCATCGACCAGCGGGGTAATCATTTCATTCAGCGCTTCTTTTAAACGCTTCTGACCAGACGTGGTAATGCGTCCAAGACGGCCCAGCAGGTTGAAAATCAAACGCCCCGGGTGCTGAGGGTTAAACAGCAAAGAAGGGTCTTCGAGCATCAGACGTAGCAGTGGCCAGCCCAGTTGCTCGACGGTTGGCTTCACAAAGTCCGCCATGTTCGGGTTGTCCAGCAGGTTGCGGGTCACTTGCTCGACGGTATCAATGGCATGACGGGTATCCTCTGGCAGTCGACTTTCCTGCTCGGCCAGTTGTTGCTCAAGCTCATCCAGAATGTTCTGGGTGCTGAGCGGCTGTGTCATGTCGAGATTATCAACCAGCTCGGTGACGGTTTCCGGCGCGGCTTCTGGCAGCGCGGCGCCTTGCTGCCCTTCGGTTTCTTTCTGGTAACGCAGGGTCAGCAGGTGCTGAATGTTGGCATACGCCTGCTGGGCTTCGCCTTGATGGCGTTGGAAATCGAACAGCGAGTTATCTTTGCGCGACGGGTCGGAACGACGATTGTGTGCTTCCGTTGGTTCACCGGACGTCGCCACGGAATCCAGCGCCAGCGAGTCAGAGGACGGCGCTTGAGTGCGTTCTGCCTGAACTTGGTTATGAACTTGGGCCTGCGCAGCAGCGGCCAAATCAGCATCGACCGAGACTTGCTGCGCGGCCTTTTGCTTGCGGTAGCGGAAGGTCAGCGGAATATTGATCTGACGGATGCAGGTTTGGTACGTGCTTTTAAGCAGGGGAACGGCGACTTTTTCAAATATTTTGAACGCCAGATCACGGGCTTCGTGTGGCAGGCCCAATGTATCGATGCAGTCGCGGAACGACTCGGTGACTGTGTTGGGGCCGATTGGGTTAAAGCAATCCTGTGTACTGGCCGTCGATAGGGTATCGAGCAGTTGGCGCAACTCGAAACTTTCCTGACTAAGGAAAGACTGCAAGTGCGATGCAGTGACTTTGGCTTTCAGCCAATCTTCAAAATCTGCCTGATGCACCAGCGAGAGGGCGATGGCGCCGTCAAACTCATCGCTTTCATCGGATAATTTGGCTTCACCGGCGAGCCACCGTTGCAGCTGGTGGGTCAGGATTTGCGACAGTCGCCCACTGAACTCTTCTGCTTTTGCTCGTACCTGCTTCTCAAGCTTCATCCACAGCTGTTGTTCTGCGGTGTTGCGGGCCACATCGGCCTCAGCATAGGTCGCTTCAATAAATTCCGGCACCCATTGGCGCGGCAAACGTTCGATCAGGCTATTCGCCTCAGTGACAAACACGTCGCGGAAACGCCCCCGAGCCTCGGCAGGCAGACCGGCGCCCGAGCGGGTTTGATTGAATTCCTGCATCTCAAGGAAGAGCTGGCCATCCGCTTCATGAATACGAACGCCAATGGCACCTTCACCCTGATGAACCAGATCGACTTCGGCCTTGATGGGCTTTTCCAGTTGGATTTCCAGCAGCATGGGGCCTTGCTGCTCAGGGATGGCGCCGTGATGCCAAAGAATGCGCATACCGGTATGTGAGTAATCCTGCACCAGACATTCATAACCACTGCCATCGGTGAGAACCAGCCTGGCGTTGAGTTGGCTGGAGAAGCGCGGGTGCTTCCTGAGTTCGCTGGTCATGTACTAATCCTTATCCGGCGTGCGCGGCACTGCTCAGTCTAACGTCATCAAGGTGAAAAAGTAATACAACGACCGGGTGCGTATTCGCTGACCTGCATCAAGATATGGCGGAAATGTACCGATTATTATCTTTGTCCTGTAATGACTGATTTTGAATTGATTTGCATATTCGTATGTAGTTATATCTAATGGCGACATCGGAATCACCGGTAGGGATTGAAAATGCATCGAGACTCACTGTTATCCATCCCCTTGGTTCGGGAGCTGTTCATCGTCCTGCTAGCGAAGTTGTTACTTATTTTCGTCATCGCACATCTTTTCTTTTCTGACCCCG
>JAYYHP010000107.1:0-6745 GCA_036148335.1 Pseudomonadota bacterium | reverse complement strand
AAAGATCTGGCGCGTTCGATGGCCATGGTGGCGGTGCGCGTGGTTGAGGTGATTCCCGGCAAATCGGTCATGGGGATTGAAGTCCCCAATGAGAATCGTGCCGTGGTTACTTTGGGTGAAGTGTTGTCATCCGAAGATTACGACAAATCCAAGTCGCCATTGACGTTGGCGCTGGGGCATGACATTGCCGGCAACCCAGTGATTACCGATCTCGCCAAAATGCCGCATTTGTTGGTGGCGGGTACGACGGGCTCAGGTAAGTCGGTAGGTGTGAATGCCATGCTGCTGTCGTTACTGTTTAAATCAACGCCGGAAGAGCTGCGCTTAATTCTGGTTGACCCCAAAATGTTGGAACTGTCCGTGTATGAGGGTATTCCGCATTTGTTGACGCCAGTGATTACCGACATGAAAGAAGCCGCCAGTGGCTTGCGCTGGTCGGTCGCAGAAATGGAACGACGCTATCAGCTGATGGCGGCCATGGGCGTACGTAATATCGCGGGTTACAACAAGAAGGTGAAAGAGGCGATTGACGCCGGGACGCCCATTGCTGACCCGCTGTGGCAGATTGATCAGTCGTTCGATACCACACCTCCCACTCTGGAGCCTCTGCCGTACATCGTGATTGTAATCGATGAGTTTGCCGACATGATGATGATGGTCGGTAAGAAGGTGGAGGAGCTGATTGCGCGTATCGCTCAGAAAGCGCGAGCGGCAGGCATTCATATGATCCTCGCAACTCAGCGCCCCTCGGTGGATGTAATTACGGGCTTGATTAAGGCCAACGTGCCTACCCGTATTGCGTTCCAGGTGTCGTCTAAGATCGACTCACGTACGATTCTGGATCAAGGCGGTGCAGAGCAGCTGCTGGGTCATGGTGACATGCTGTATATGCCGCCGGGCAATGCAGTGCCAGAGCGAGTACACGGTGCCTTCGTGGATGATGATGAGGTGCATCGTCTGGTGGCTGAGTGGAAGCAGCGCGGTGAGCCAAATTATCTGGAGGAAATCACGCAGATCGGTGAAGACGGTGCTGTGCCGGGCATGGCTGGCGGCGATGACAATGGCGAGCAGGATGATTTGTACGATCAAGCCGTCGCCTTCGTGACTGAATCCGGCAAATGCTCCATTTCCTCGGTTCAGCGCAAGCTGCGCATTGGTTATAACCGTGCCGCCCGCTTGGTAGAAACGATGGAGGCCGCGGGCGTAGTATCACCTCCGGCGCACAACGGCGCGCGAGAAGTGATAGCGCCACCGCCAGTATGACGGGAACAGCTGCGCTCGTAGAATAACGAAAAATTCGCCTCACAAGCGGGTCATGGAAGCGGTTCGTGAAAGCTGCTCTGATGATGGTCATGTTTGCGGCCTCTGGTTGCCTGGAAAGAACCAACCAGGCCGGACCTGATTTAGTTTGGTTTTGCCTGGATTCGTCAGCTCAGGTGAGACAGTAGGGCCCGGATAAGGTAAAAAGACAGAGTAAGAAATGTTTATAGAGGA
The DNA here is from genome assembly GCA_036148335.1 of Pseudomonadota bacterium. Lineage (GTDB taxonomy): Bacteria > Pseudomonadota > Gammaproteobacteria > Pseudomonadales > Oceanobacteraceae > Thalassolituus. The sequence continues at coordinate 5,251 of JAYYHP010000107.1, read as the reverse complement.
TTGCCTTTGAAACGCTGGATGCAGTTAATTCCAGTCACCACCTTGGTGGCATCTTGTCTGGTGGCGCCGCTCTCATACGCAGAGACGGCACTCCAGGAATTCACACAACGCTTGCAAGGTTTGCAGTCACTGGAAACTCAGTTTCAACAAGTTACGCTGGATCAAAGTGGCGAGGTGCTGCAGTCCTTGGCGGGCATGTTGACTGTGGAGCGCCCCGGCAAAATGCGCTGGCAAACTGAACCACCTTACGAGCAACTCGTGGTGTCAGATGGCGAGCTGGTCTGGATTTATGACATGGATCTGGAGCAGGTGACCATTCGTGCGCTAGAGGCACGCTTACAGGACACGCCGGCGCTGTTGCTGAGTGGCAATGTCGCGGAAATTGCCGACAACTATGACGTCGTAATGGATGACCTTGGCGATGCAGCCGCGCTGGATGCCCGTTATCGTTTAACACCGTACGATCGCAGCCAACTGTTTGAAGCGCTGGAGTTCGACTATCTGGGCGACAAGATTACGCATATGCGTATTTTCGATGCCGCCGGTCAGATTACTGAAATTCGCTTTGACGAGCAGGTGACGAATCCGACACTGGATCAGGCTGCGTTCTATTTTATCGTGCCTGAAGGTGTTGATGTGATTGATGGGCGCCAGGGTGGCTGATCTGTTTGGGGAGCAGCGGGTGTATGAACCTCTGGCTTCCCGGTTGCGCCCCTCAACGCTGGACGATTATGTCGGACAGGAGCACGTGGTGGGCGCGGGCGCGCCCTTGCGCAAGGCCCTCGATCACGGCCGGATCCATTCGCTGATCCTGTGGGGGCCGCCGGGTGTCGGCAAAACCACGTTGGCTCGCTTAATCGCCCATTACGTTGATGCGCGTTTCATTGCCCTTAGCGCCGTCATGTCAGGCGTAAAGGAAATACGCGAAGCCGTTGAGCAAGCTCGAATGGCGCAGGCCAGTGGTCGCAAAGCGCTGTTGTTTATCGACGAAGTACACCGTTTTAATAAATCCCAGCAAGATGCCTTTCTGCCGTATGTCGAAGACGGCACCTTTGTATTTGTCGGTGCCACGACTGAAAACCCATCGTTTGAACTCAATAATGCCTTACTGTCTCGTGCGCAGGTCTATGTCCTGAAAAGCTTAACCAGCGAGCGCTTGTGCGAGGTGCTGAAACGCGGCCTTGAGGCCGAAGGCGTGTGTGAGTCGGACCCTGAAGCCATTAAAATCATCGCACAAGCCGCGGATGGAGATGCACGTCGTGCCCTTAACTTGTTGGAGCAGGCCTTACAGTTGAATCAGGGGCAGCCACTGACTCAGGGCGATGCGCAAGCCGTATTAGTAAGCAGTCTGAAACGTTTCGATAAGGGTGGCGACGCCTTTTATGATCAGATTTCTGCCCTGCATAAGTCCGTGCGCGGCTCGGATCCAGACGCGGCCTTGTACTGGATGGCGTGTATGCTGGAAGGGGGCTGCGATCCTTTGTACATTGCGCGCCGTCTGATTCGCATGGCCAGTGAAGACATTGGCAATGCCGATCCTCGGGCCTTATCTATTGCGATGAATGCCTGGGAAACACAGGAGCGACTTGGTAGCCCCGAAGGTGATCTGACGCTTGGGCATGCGGTGGTGTATCTGGCGTGTGCCCCGAAAAGCAATGCCGTATATGTAGCCTACAAGGCGGCGCGGCGTCTGGTCAAAGAAAGCCCAAGCCATGAGGTGCCTCTGCATCTGCGCAACGCCGCTACATCGCTTATGAAATCTCTCGATTATGGCGCTGAATATCGGTACGCCCACGATGAACCCAACGCCTTTGCAGCCGGCGAAGATTATTTTCCAGAGGCGTTGCAGGGGACGACCTTCTATCAGCCAACGGATCGTGGGCTCGAGCAGAAAATCGGCGCCAAGCTGCAGCATCTCCGGGCGTTGAATGCGGCTAGTCCTGTGCAACGTTATGCTGGCCATAAAGGTGAAAAGGAATGACCTATCTCTGGATTGCTCTCGGCGGGGCGTTGGGGGCGGTAGCCCGCTATTCGTTATCGACAGCAGTGGTTCGCTGGATGGATAAACCCTTCCCCTATGGCACGCTGTCAGTGAACCTGATAGGCTCCTTCGCCATTGGGGTGGCCTATGTCTGGCTGGTTGAACAGTCGATGGGCACCGATGCTCAGCGCCAGTGGCTGATCATAGGTTTTCTGGGGGCCTTTACGACCTTCTCCACCTTCTCACTGGAAAGTATTTCTCTCCTGCAGCAAGCGCGTTACGACGCCTTTTTCGGCTACATAGCCGCCAGTCTCGTAGGTTGTTTGGCCGCAACGGCGGCAGGAATCTGGTTATCTAAATCGTTGGTTTAAAAACATGCTCGATATTAAGTACATCCGCGATCATCTTGATGATGTAAAAGCCGCTCTGGCGAAAAAAGGATATGAGTTCGATGACGTTGCGTTTCAACGTCTCGACGAGGGTCGTAAAGCGGCCATGACAGAAGCCCAGTCACTTCAGGCTGAAAAGAAAAAAGCGTCCAAGCAGATTGGCCAGCTGATCGGTCAGGGGATGTCGCCAGAAGATGCTAAAGCACAAGTGATGGGTGGCCTCGATGCCAACATGTCTCGTGCTGAGCAGGCCGCCAAAGATGCCGAAGCACAGTTGCGCGAGCTGTTGATGACCATTCCGAACATCCCGGTTGCTGAAGTGCCTGTCGGATCGGACGAAGAAGACAACGTTGAAGTCCTGACCTGGGGTACGCCTCGCACCTTTGATTTTGAACCGCAGGATCACGTCGATGTGGGCGCGCCTTTGGGTCTGAACTTTGATGCTGGCGCTCTGGTTGCTGGCTCCCGCTTTGCGGTAATGAGTGGCCAGATCGCTCGACTGCATCGTGCGCTGACCCAGTTTATGCTGGACGTTCATACCCTTGAACACGGCTACGAAGAAACCTACGTGCCGTATCTGGTGAACCGTGAGGCCCTGGAGGGCACGGGTCAGTTGCCGAAATTTGAAGAAGATCTGTTCCGTATTCCGCAGGCGCAGGGCGATAAAGATCTGTACATGATTCCAACGGCCGAGGTACCCGTCACCAACCTGATGCGCGATCAGGTCTTTGATGGCGAACTGCCGGTGAAGCGCGTTGCACATACGCCTTGTTTCCGCAGCGAAGCGGGCAGCTACGGTCGAGATACTCGCGGCATGATTCGTCAGCACCAATTCGACAAAGTTGAACTCGTGCAGTTTGTGCGTGCAGAAGACAGCGAAGCCACGTTAGAAGCACTGACCGGCCACGCTGAAGCCATTCTTCAGAAACTGAACCTGCCATACCGCAAAGTGATTCTGTGTGGTGGTGATCTGGGCTTTTCAGCCGCTAAGACCTACGACCTCGAAGTGTGGTTGCCCGGTCAGCAGAAGTTCCGCGAAATCTCATCTTGCTCAACGTTTGGTGACTATCAGGCTCGCCGCATGCAGGCTCGCTGGCGCAACCCTGAAACCGGTAAGCCAGAGTTACTGCATACTCTGAACGGCTCTGGTTTGGCGGTTGGCCGCACCTTGGTGGCTGTATTGGAAAACTACCAGCAACAGGACGGCTCTGTTGTTGTGCCAGAAGCGCTGCGCCCGTACCTGGGTGGTCTTGAGTTGCTGAGCGCATGACCTCCAGTCTGCCTCTGGTGATCGCCGCTGCCAAACGTCGCTTCTGGGTGATTGGTGGTGGCGTTGTTGCGGCACGCAAAGTGAAGACTCTGGTTGATGCCGGTGCGACAGTGACTGTGATCGCGCCAGATGTTCATCGGGATATTGCGGTCTTATCAGGTAGCATCACACTTGAACAGCGAACCGCCATGGACACTGGCGAAGCGTATCTTGCTGGTGACCTGGTGGTGTTGGCGACGGACTCCGACGTCGTTAATGCCAAGCAGGCGGGCGCCGCTCGTGCCGCTGGCGCTTGGGTGTGCCGTACGGATTTGCCGGCCGACAATGACTTTTCATTCCCGGCGGTGGTTGATCGTGGGGCGCTGAAGATTGCAGTCTCTACCTCTGGCAGCACACCTGCTTTGACGCGACTGGTTCGCGCTCGACTGGAGGCGTTTGTTCCTCAGGATTACGCTCGTCTGGCCTCCTGGATGGAATCTCTTCGTGAGCGCGTCCGTGGCATGTTTGACAGTCCCGCCCGCGGACGTTTCTGGCGCAGGCTTGTGGCATCCCAGGCGTTGGATCAGGTACTCGCGCGCCGTGAAGACGTCGCCGACAGCATCGCCGAATCTTTGCTGCAAGGTGATGCGCACACGACGGGCGAAGCTTACCTTGTCGGTGCGGGCCCGGGCGATCCAGATTTGCTGACCTTTCGTGCTTTGCGTCTGATTCAAAGTGCAGACATCGTCTTTTACGATCGCCTCGTGAATCCTGCCATTCTGGAGATGGTCTCGCCTCAATGTGAGCGTATCTATGTTGGCAAGGCACGCAGTGATCATGCGGTGCCGCAAGGCGATATTAACCGACTGCTGGCGGAAGATGCCTTGAAGGGCAAACGCGTGCTGCGCTTAAAAGGCGGCGATCCCTTTATTTTCGGACGTGGCGGTGAAGAGATTGAAGAACTTGCTCAGTCCGGCGTGCCGTTTCAGGTAGTACCGGGAATCACCGCGGCCAGCGGCTGCTCAGCTTATGCGGGCATCCCACTGACGCACCGGGATCATGCTCAGAGCGTACGCTTTGTGACGGGGCACATGAAAGATGGCACCTGTAACTTGCCGTGGTCGGAATTGATCCATCCGCAACAAACCCTGGTGATCTACATGGGATTGGTGGGTTTGCCAGAGATCTGTCGTCAGTTGATTGCTCATGGAATGCCAGAGACGACACCCATCGCACTGGTTGAGAAGGGCACTCTACCTGATCAGCAGGTACATACCGGTACGCTGGCTACCATGCCGGATTACGTGAAAGGTAAGACGATTCAGGCGCCGACACTGACCATTGTGGGTTCGGTAGTCTCGCTGCATGAGTCGTTGCGCTGGCGTTAAGCAACGACAGACGCGAAAGCTAGGCAGCAACCTGAACAATGTGGGCTAAAAAACGAAAAGGCGCGTTTTACGCGCCTTTTTATTTAGTATTAATTGGCATCTGTTATCTAGCTTGAGTGTCTGTGTCGTATCCGGCACTTGCTGGTCAGGCGCTGAGGTAGGTTTTGTCGCGGCTGCTCCAGGCGCTTTGACACTCCGTCAGTAGGGAGTCGATATCGTCGGTCTGGCGAATGGCGCACAGCGC
>JAYYHP010000106.1:0-5062 GCA_036148335.1 Pseudomonadota bacterium | reverse complement strand
GGGTCGCATTCGACAAAGTGACGTCGGTGGCATCAAAGCCAGTGACATCTTCGCTGAATTCAAAGGTCACCGGGAAGGCGCCGTTAGTAGCAGTCGGTTCACCCTGAATATCGACGCTAGGGGCCGTGTTATCGAACAGGACGTTTGCCTGTGTTGCGGCCAGGTTGCCGTTACCCGCGGCATCCGTCGCGCTGTTGCCTGGGAGATCGATAGTGATATCGCCATTGCCATCGGGGCTGATGGTCGCGGTATAGGTATTGCCATCAATCGCGGTAAAGCCCGAAAGAGTGGCGTTTGTTAACGCGACATCGTTGGCGTCAAAGCCGGTGACATCTTCGTTGAATTCGAAGGTTACCGAGAAGTCACCATTGGTCGATGTCGGTTCACCCTGAATATCGACGGTAGGAGCGCTGACGTCATAGGTCACCGCCACTTGGTTCGCGGCATTATTACCGTTATTGGCTTGATCAACAGCGCCATTTGCTGGGACATCCAGAGTGATGTTGCCATTGCCGTCCGGGGTCACCGTGGCGGTGTAAGTGTTGCCATCAACGGCCGTAAAGTTGCTCAACGTCGCGTTGCTCACGCTTACGTCGCTGGCATCAAATCCGGTGACATCTTCAGTGAACTCAAAGGTCACATCGAACGCACCGTTGGTGTCAGTTGGGGCATCGAGAATGCTGACATCGGGTGCGGTGTTGTCGAACACAACGCTGGCTTGAGGCGCAGCGGTGTTGGCGTTACCGGCGTCGTCAGCGCTGACATTGGCAGGCACATCGATAGTGACATCGCCGTTGCCGTCAGGAGTGACGGTGGCCGTGTAGGTGTTGCCATCGACACTAGTGAAGTTGCTCAGGGTCGCATTCGCCAAAGTGACATCGGTGACGTCAAAGCCAGTGACGTCTTCGCTGAATTCAAAGGTCACTGGGAAGGCGCCGTTAGTAGCAGTCGGTTCACCCTGAATATCGACAGTCGGCGCGGTCACGTCGTACGTCACACTGACCTGACTTGCTGCGAGGCTGTTGTTACCCGTGCTGTCAGTGGCACTGTTTGCGGGTACATCCAGCGTGATGTCGCCGTTGCCATCCGGGGTGATGGTGGCGGTGTATGTATTGCCATCCACGGCGACGAAATTGCTCAGCGTACCGTTACCAATCACAGGATCAGTGGCGTCAAAGCCGGTGACGTCTTCGTTAAATTCAAAGGTGACGTCAAAGGCTCCGTTTGCACTGGTAGGGGCATCCTGAATAACCAACGATGGGGCGTCGGCATCATAAGTCACACTGACTTGGGACGCCGCTGTATTACCGTTGTTTGCTTGATCAAAGGCGCTGTTGACGGGAACGTCCAATGTAATATCGCCGTTGCCGTCAGGGGTCACGGTGGCGGTGTAGGTGTTGCCATCGACGGCCGTGAAGTTGCTGAGCGTGGCATTCGTGATTGCAACATCACTGGTATCAAAGCCGGTGACATCTTCGCTGAACTCAAAGGTGACGTCGAAGGCGCCGTTGGTCGTGGCTGGCGCACCCTGAATCGCCACGTCAGGGGTGATGTTATCGAACACAACGTTTGCTTGAGTTGCAGCGGTGTTGCCGTTATCGGCGCCGTCGGTGCTGACATTGGCGGGCACGTCTATGGTGACATCGCCGTTGCCGTCAGGGGTAACCGTTGCCGTATAGGTGTTGCCATCAACACTCGCGAAATTGCTCAGGGTCGCATTCGTCAGAGTGACGTCCGTGGCGTCAAAACCAGTGACGTCTTCGCTGAATTCGAAGGTTACCGGGAAGGCGCCATTGGTTGCGGCAGGCTCACCTTGTATATCGACGTTGGGCGGCGTAGCGTCGAAGGTAGTCTGAGCCTGAGTGGCACTGACGTTGCCATTGCCCGCGCTGTCCTGAGCTGCATTGGCATTCACGTCCAGCGTCACCAGACCATCAGTCGTCGGGGTCACTCTCACTGTGTAAGTGTTGCCGTCCACTGTTGTGAAATCACTCAGGGTGGCATTGCTGGCCACAATGTCGCTGACATCAAATCCGCTCACGTCTTCGCTGAATTCGAAGGTCACGATATAGGGGGCATTGGTGATCGCAGGCTCCCCTTGGATGTCAATGCTGGGGGCGGTGGTGTCGATGACCAGCTCGTTAGTAGTGCCGTCGCTGTTGGTATTGCCTGCAGCGTCTGCGCTGACTACAACGACTTCATTGCTGCCATTAACGTTGGGCGCAAAGGTTCCCGAATCCGGGGCTTGTGAGCCGGTATCTAAGGACCAGGTACCATCCCCTTCACTGACGCGAGAATAGGTCGCACCGCCGACTGTAATTGTCAGTGCAGTGTAGGGTTCTGCGGTACCGGTAATGACAGGCGTTGTGTCATTGGTGAGTTGGCTGTCGACAGTAGGCACCTGAGGAGGCGTTGTGTCTTGCTGAGTTTTATTTGGGTTGTCAAAGACCAGATCCAGGTCACCATCGAAGTCGAAGTTGCGGGCCCCGCCAGCGATGTTAAAGATGACCCGGATGACGCTGGTCGGATTGAAATCGATTTGGATCGCCAGGTTCTTGCTGAACTCGGTGCCATTGGCAGTCGAGGTGAACACCAGATTGTTGCCGCTTTGTGATACGACAATATTGGTCGGGTTCTCTCTGGTGTACGCCGCAACCGAGCTCTCGTCGACACCTAAAGTCTCGTTGGCGTCGTTATCTATGTCTTTATAAACCGCAGACGGAATAATAGTGATTGGCACAGGCGAGGCGGTTTCAAAGGTGTTGGCTTCGTAAAACTCGTAATCGATCACGGCGAATGCCGTGCCACTGGCGGAACCGTATTCGAACCGAGACCGGGCATCATCGTTGGGTGTAGAAAAAACAATGCTGGAGCCATTGCTGATGTTGACGACCCGTAGGACCACGTCGACCGATTGTCCATTCAACGTGGCGACATCCTGCCACTGCGCGGTGGTACCTGTGGAGCCATTACCGTTAATCGTTGGGGCGCCACTGAACACCATGGGTGTCGATGCCTGGGCTGCCGTGTGTATGGTCCACAATACGGCAGTGATTAACACGCGTTTCAGGGGTTGAACTACATACGTCATTGGATTGACCTGGATAAAAAAACTATGGATCCATACGAAAATCCTAGTTGACCGGATGTGCAATCGGGTCAACTTTGTGTAATCCGTCACACTTTTAAGCGGTTTCAGACACTTTTTTTACATCCAACCGCTGAGTCGCTGAAGAAGTGACATTGGCGCCGGTCGCCGGGTGTCATTAGTCAGTCGCTATGGATGTCGCCCTCATGCACTCAGTCGAGCAGCTTCAGCTCCACCCGGCGGTTTGCGGCACGGCCTTCTACAGTGTCGTTGCTGAGTTTCGGCATACTTTCGCCGTAGCCTACCGCCGTCAGGTTCTCGGCATTCAAGCCTTGCAGTGCCAGGAAAGCGCGAACGGACTCTGCGCGACGTTGACTCAGCTGCTGGTTGTAAGCTGCTGATCCACTATCATCGGTGTGTGCCTGAATTTCGATTTTCTGGTCTGGAAAATCACTCAGATCAGCCGCAACGCGTTGCAGAATATTCTGACTGACTGGCGTCAGGCGGGCAGAGTTCGTTTCGAAGGTCACGCCACTGATGGCGAGGTCGAACGGCGAGCAGCCTCGGGCATTGACCGGCATACCGGGTGGTGTGTTGGGGCACTCATCGGCGGCGGTGATTACGCCATCATTATCATGGTCGGGGGGCAGTACGACCACGACGGGCTCGGCAACAGGCACAGGTTGCGCTACCGGGGCGGGCGCTACAGGAACAGCGACGGGCGCAGGCTTTGGAGATTGACCAAAACGATAGCCCAGGCTGACTTGATAGTGTGTTAATCGCAGATCATCGTTGAAGCCTTCGTTTCTTCTTACCGTCAGGCGTCCGAACCATTCGGGCGTGAAGCGATATGCCACGCCAAGGCCCAGGTCGATCCCGGTCAATGACTCTGGCAGTATTAGGCCGCTGTCCGCCGCATCCAATGCATGATATGCCAGTCCTGCGGAAACAAAGGGTGAAAAGCGACGCTCGCTGAAGTGCAGCATCCACGCGGCACTGAACCCAGGCATCTCCGGTCGATCTTCGTCCTGCATCACGGAGGGGATAAATCCACGAACTTCCAATAACTGAGTGGGGCTAAGATCCCAACCGAGTCCCAGTTCATAGCGGAAGCCATGGCGATAGTCGTCCTCATTGGCAATGACACCATCACGAACACCGATATCACTGTGACTCATGCCGGCCACACCATAGCTCGGCACCCATGCTGAACGCTCGGTGCTGTCCGTTGTCGAGGAGCTGGCCGATGCATAGGCCGAAGCACCGCTGGTACAAAGTAATATCAGTGTGACAGCCATCAGCAATTTCATATCAAGTTCTCCGTGTTACTTATCTCAGCGTAGACGTAAATGTTCAGATCGTCCTATCGCACGCCTCCAAGGCCTCGAAGGCCTCGACGCTTGCAGTTGGGGTGATGATGAGCCGCTGCACTGAGGGTGTATCCAAGTATCGCCTCATCCCTTGACGGCGCGCCAAGGTGCTATCATGTGCGCCTCATAGCTCTGGACCGTTAGAATCGAACCATGGCTCTTTATCTTTTCATCATCTACATGGGTAGATACGTAATGACTCAGCGTTTGGTTTTCGTTTTTTTCATTGGTGTGTGGAGTTCCATGACCTGGGCGTTGCCAGAACAGGATGATCTGCCGTTCTCAACGGAGGTACGAGAGGTGCGGGTTATTTCGGAAGAGGAGTTTGATCCGGCAGTCAGACGCTTACCCGGCCTGGTTGAAAAGCTCCAGACCGAGATGCTGGCTGCTCAGAGTCCGCACGTGTTGTTACCGCATCGGCCCAACTATTTCTTACCTGCGACCTGGTACTCACGGCCGAGTACCGAGTTCCTTGAGCAAACGATCAATCAATACGCCGATGAGCCCATCGAGGTGCCAGGCAGCTACGATCATTTAGAAGCCGTGATCCAGCTCAGCCTCAAGTACGTGATTGCCCAAGGCTTGTTTGGTGAGCTCAATAGTC
>JAYYHP010000105.1:0-8870 GCA_036148335.1 Pseudomonadota bacterium | reverse complement strand
GTGAAGACCTCTATTACCGCCTGACGGTGTTCCCATTGCAGTGGTTGCCACTGCGCGAGCGTCGTGACGACATCCTGCCTCTCGCTCGACGTTTACTCAGCCACCATGCAGGCAAAATGAAACGCCCAGTGCCGTCTGTCAGCGCCGAGGCGGAACACAAATTAATCGCGCACAGCTGGCCGGGTAATGTTCGTGAGTTAGACAACACGGTTCAACGAGCCTTGATTATGCAAACCGGTGCTCAGCTTGGTGCCAATGACTTTATTCTGACGCCTGTGCCTAAGCATCGTCAGGTGGAGGGTGCACCAGTCAGTTCGATGACACCACTGACACAAGACGACGGTGAGCTGGGTTCAGACCTGCGTACCCGTGAAGTGGAGTTAATCGTGAAAGCTTTACGCGAGGAGCCTAGCCGCAAAGAGGCGGCCGAACGTCTGGGCATCAGTCCACGTACCTTGCGCTACAAAGTAGCCCGTTTACGCGATGAAGGTGTGGATGTGGAGTCCATGGTGTTGGCGGCATCGTAAAAGTGGCAAGCCCTTTGCAACGTCAATAAGACGGGAGGGAAAACCCTCAAAAAGTGTCAAAAAAAAGTCTCCGGTGTGGTTCGACGAGGTAGCAGAAAATGGTAGATCGCGTAGATGTCAGCTCAGTGTTAATGCAGATGCGCCAGGTAAAGGATCAGCTTCGCGCGCAGAATGATCAGGCAATCAAAGGAGCTGCCACACCGACCCCGGAGATGGATGCGGTATCCCGCATTGCCCAGCAGGCAGAGCAGGTGGTGAATCAGCCTCAGGGCGATCCGGCGATCCCGGATTTTCAGAGTATGTTTCGTAATGCCATCGACAACGTGAATGAAAACCAGAAAGTCGCCGCCGATCTGGCGACCCGGTTTGAACAGGGTGACCCTTCGATCGATCTTCCTGAAGTGATGATCGCGTTACAAAAATCCAGTGTTTCTTTTCAGGCAATGACACAGGTGCGCAATAAACTGGTCGAAGCCTACAAAGACATTATGAACATGCCGGTATGATGGACTGAGCTATGGAAAACGTTCCTGCACAGGCCGGTGATGTTGCCGGCGCTGGCGCGGCGGCTGCCGCTGCACCACAAGCACCAACCCCCACCCAAAGCGCTGAAGCAAGTGGGGATGCCGGTTTAGCGGGGCACCCGCTGCTGACCGGATTCAACAGCTTGCCAATGGCACGCCAGATCATCGCCATTGGCGGTGTGGCGCTGATCGTTGCCATTGCCATTGCGATTATGATCTGGTCGCAGGAACCTACCTATAAGCCACTGATTCATCGTATGCAGGACCATAATGCACAAGACATTGTGGAAATACTGCAACGTGAAAGCATTCCCTTTCAGATTGATCCGGTCACTCAGGTACTCATGGTACAGGCCGGTGACGTTCACGAAGCACGCATGAAGTTGGCCGCCGCCAGTCTGATTGACGACAAAACCGTCGGCCTTGAAGTGCTGGAGCAAGACAGCGCCTTGGGCACCAGCCAGTTTATTGAAAACGCCCGCTACCGTCGTGGCCTCGAGGGCGAATTAGCGCGCACCATTGCCAGCGTAAAAGCCGTGCGTAATGCGCGTGTGCACTTGGCCATCCCGAAACAATCCGTTTTTGTGCGCGATCAGCGCAAGCCTAGAGCGTCGGTATTTATCGAGTTATATCCCGGCAGTCAGCTTAGTAAAGATCAGGTAGAAGCCGTTGTGAATCTGGTGGCAACTAGTGTCAGTGAGCTGGATTATGCCGATGTTTCCGTGGTCGATCAGCACGGCAATCTGCTGTCAAAAGTCAAAGAAAACGACGAAGAAATGCTGGCCAACCGCCAGTTGGAATACACAGAAAAAGTGGAAACCTCCATTACCGATGCGGTGAATAATATTCTGCGTCCGGTACTGGGAAGTGCGAATTATAAAGCGGAAGTTTCTGCCGACGTGGACTTCACCATTCGTGAAGAAAGCGAAGAATTATTCAACCCGGATTTAATTGCCCTGCGCAGTGAGCAGGTCATTAACGAAAACAATTCCGGTGCTGCCAATGGTGGGATTCCTGGTGCGTTGTCTAACCAGCCACCGCCTGATCCGATTGCTCCCGAGCAAGCGATTGGAGCCGGGGCGGTAGGGGGCAATGGCGCCGGCGGTAAGAGCCGCTCGGAAGCCACCCGTAATTATGAAGTGGACCGCACGCTGAGCTATCGCCAACACCCGATTGGTGCTATCCGCCGCCTGACCGTTGCTGTTGTGGTGAATGATAAAGCCGTGGTGGATGAAGAAGGCGTGACGTCTTATCAGCCATGGAGTGTGGATGACCTCACTCGTCTGGAAATACTGGTAAAAGACGCTGTGGGTTTCAACGCCGCACGGGGTGACAGTGTGAACGTCATTAACTCGCCGTTTATGGGTGAGGATGCGGTCGAACTGGGTGAACCCGATATCTGGACGCAGCCTTGGTTCTGGGAGCTGGTGAAGCAAGTTCTGGCAGGGTTGTTTGTCTTAATTCTTATTTTTGGTGTGATTCGTCCGACCATTAAAAGCATTGCTAACAAAGGCCGTGAAGACAGCGAAGTTCTGCTGGATGAGTTGGAAGATGCCGAAGCTGGATTGGATGATGACAAAGTGACGCTTGCCGGTATGGATGAGTACCTGCTGCCGGGCGCCTCAGAGAGTTACGAACGTCAATTAGACGCGCTGAAAGGGCTGATTGCCGAAGACCCAGCGCGCGTGGCACAAGTGGTTATTGGATGGGTAAACGAAGATGCCGGATAACAACCTACCTGATGTTCAGAATGCCTTAGCCGATCTGGATCGTACGGAACGTGCGGCGATTCTGCTAATGACCTTGGGCGAAAAAGACGCCGCTGAAATTCTAAAGCACATGGGGCCGAAAGAAGTTCAGCGCGTTGGCTCAGCCATGGCGACCTTAAAGAACATTAACCAGACCCAGGTGGAAGGCGTGGTGTCTGAATTTTTAGACGCCGTCAGTGGCCAGACCGGGATGGGCCTGGGCTCGGATGACTACATCCGTAATATGCTGACGCAGGCATTGGGTGACGATAAAGCCGGAGCCTTGATTGACCGTATTTTACTGGGTGGGAATACCACGGGTCTGGATTCATTAAAGTGGATGGAACCACGACAGGTGGCGGATTTGATTCGTCATGAGCACCCGCAGATTCAGGCCATTGTGGTGTCGTATCTGGACTCGGATCAATCGGCAGAAGTACTGAATAACTTCGATGAAAAAGTCGTGCTCGATATCATCATGCGTGTGGCATCACTGGAAGCCGTTCAGCCGGCGGCATTGCAGGAATTAAACGACATTCTCGAGCGTCAGTTCTCTGGCAAAGCCGGTGCACAGACAACCACCATGGGTGGTATCAAAGTCGCGGCCAATATCGTCAACTACGTCGACAGTACGGTGGCGTCCGAGCTGCTGGAGCAGATCAAGGAAGTGGACGAAGATCTGGGAACTCAGATCGAAGACCTTATGTTTGTATTCGACAACTTGGCGGACGTCGACGACCGTGGCATTCAGACCCTGCTGCGCGAAGTCTCCACCGACTTGCTGGTGGTTGCACTAAAAGGCGCCGATCCGGGCGTTCAGGAAAAAATCTTCAAGAACATGTCGAAACGTGCGGCCGAATTGCTGCGTGATGACCTGGATGCCAGTGGTCCGGTTAAAGTCAGTGATGTGGAAGCTTCGCAGAAAGAAATTCTTACCATTGCCCGCCGTCTCGCCGATGCTGGTGAAATCATGTTAGGCGGCGGTGGTGAGGCCATGGTCTGATATGACAGAGCGAAAACGTGATGCGCCGATTCCGGCGGAGAATGTCGATTCTCCGCGTCCGTGGCGCCTGCCATTCTGGACCGAAACGCCGGTGCACAGTGTGGAGCGCGAAGAGCATGAAACCAATGATGCTGAGCCCTCTGGTGACGGGTCGGACGGTGATGAAGGGATTGCGTTTCCTACGGCTGAAGAATTAGAGGCCATCCGCCGGGAAGCCTATAACGCTGGTCTTGAGCAAGGCTTGATTGAAGGCCGTCAGCAAGGCCATCGGGAAGGACTCGAGCTTGGACGCAACGAAGGTCAGCAGGAAGGCCGCGAGCAGGGCTATCAGGTGGGGCATCAGGAAGGTGTTCAGGCGGGTTTTCATGAGGGCAAAGCGCTGGGTGCTACTGAGGCCGATAATGAAGCGCAGCAGCTGCGTCAGACCGTACGTGCACTGCAAGCCAGTCTGAAAGAGCGTGATCAGCATATCCCGGATGCCATAACAGCATTACTGGCGCACATGCTGGATGCGGTGTTGCAGCACGAATTAAAAAGCGGAGCGGCGGCCATCAGCCACTATGTCGATCAGGCGATGGCGCTTCTGCCTGATGGTGAAACTCTGGCAAAAATCTGGGTTTCGCCAAGCGATCATGCATTGCTTGATGCCCGTCATCTGAATTTACCGATCCATGTCGATAGCGCACTCGAGGCAGGGCAGTGTCGTGTTGAGAGTGAACATTCTCTGGTGGAATACGCTGTCAGCGAACACGCTCAGCAAGCTCTGATGAGTATGGCTGAGGCCATTCTGGTCGGGGCTGATGGTTTTACGGAAGACCCTGAATGGCAAGCTGGCCCGCCAGAGCCAGAGCCAGAGCCAGAGCCAGAGCCAGAGCCAGAGCCAGAGCCTCAAGAAGCTAGTGAAACACCGTTGGACTTGATGGACCTTTCGCCAAAAGACGACGCTCACGTAGATCTGGAAACTTCAGATGAGCATGCCGAGTCAGCGGTCTCAGATGCGCAAACCCTGGACCAAAATTCTACTGGTAAAGATTCTTCTGGGCAGGAAGCGCCTGAAACTTCACTCCATGAGCCGGAAAGCGAAACGGCCTCTCCCACAGAACCTGGTCTGGACGCCTCGCCTGTTGAATCCGTACATGAGACACCTGCAGCAGAACCAGGCGGCGAAGAAACCGGGAGAGAAGTAACTGAGAGCCAAGAAACCGAGAGAGAAGTAACCGAGAGCGCTTCCGCGGAGTCTGATAGCACGGCAGAGCAAGAGACACCGACAAAAATGGAAGCTGCCGAGTCGCCCGCTGTACCAGAACAAACAAATAACACGGAACAAACTGACGGCCCCGAGCCAAGCGAACTGACTGACACCGAGCCAACCACACACACCGAGCACAGCCATCATGACTCTGAGCCGCCGCTTAGCTGAGTTATCTCCCAGCCTCGAATATCGCCCGCGCACGTCGGGGCGGTTAGTACGTATGGTGGGGTTAACGCTGGAGGCGGTGGGGCTGGATGTGCGTACGGGCGATCGCTGCATGGTTCAGCGACAGAAAGGTAATGACATCGAGGCCGAAGTCGTCGGGTTCGATGGGCAACGTATCTTTCTGATGCCCATTGAGCAGGTGGATGGCCTGCGTCCGGGGGCCAGAGTCTGGCCCTTACAAGGCGCCGCCGATGTGCCGGTGGGATTCTCCTTGTTAGGTCGGGTGCTGGATGGCGCCGGACGACCGCTGGATTTGAATGGCCCATTGCTGAATACCGAAGCCGGGCACTTACAGGGACAGTATATTAATCCGCTGCATCGAGCCCCCATTCGTGAACGACTGGATGTCGGCATTCGCGCGATTAATTCGATGCTGACGGTCGGTCGCGGCCAGCGTATCGGTTTATTTGCCGGGTCGGGCGTCGGTAAAAGTGTTCTGCTTGGGATGATGACTCGTTTCACTGATGCCGATGTGGTGGTGGTCGGGTTGATCGGTGAGCGTGGCCGCGAGGTGAAAGAATTTATCGACGAGATTTTGGGCCCAGAAGGTCTGCAGCGTTCAGTCGTGGTGGCCTCACCTGCGGATGACTCGCCGTTGATGCGATTGCGCGCCGCCATGTATTGCACTGCGATAGCTGAATACTTTCGTGATCAAGGAAAAAACGTCTTACTGCTGATGGATTCATTAACGCGATACGCGCAGGCACAACGCGAAATTGCGTTAGCCGTGGGCGAGCCACCGGCTACGAAAGGCTATCCGCCCTCGGTATTTAACAAATTGCCTAAGCTGGTTGAGCGTACGGGGAATGGCCGCGATGGCGGCGGCTCGATCACGGCGTTTTATACCGTATTGAGTGAAGGCGATGACATGCAAGACCCGATTGCCGACGCCAGCCGGGCGATTCTGGACGGTCACGTGGTATTGTCCCGTCGTTTAGCGGAGGAAGGGCATTATCCTGCGATTGACGTTGAGGCCTCGGTCAGCCGGGTCATGCCTCAGGTCGTCGATGAAGACTGGTTGCAGCAGTCGCAGCTCGCACGACGCCTGATGGCACACTATCGTCAGAATCAGGATCTCGTATCCGTGGGTGCCTATCAGCAAGGGAGCGATCAGGTGCTGGATGTCGCCATTGAACGCATGCCAGCGATTAAAGCCATGTTACGTCAGGGGCTGCATGAAGGCTCTGACCTTGGCGCCAGCCGTCAGGCACTGGCGTCGTTATTCTCAGGGAATGGACAATGAATTATCGTCATCCACGCGCGAAGCGACTGGCGGTGGTGCTGGATATTAACCGCCGGGAAGAAGACGCAGCGCTCCGACGGTGGGGCGACATTCAGCAGCGTCTGCGCAGTGAATACGACAAACGGTCACAGCTGGATCAGTACGCCAACGAATATCGCCGCAATATCACCACGCCCGGACAAGGACAGATGCGCTCAGGCGATCTGCAGAACTCATTAGGCTTTATCGGGCAGATTGAGCAAGCCATGGTGCAGCAGGATACTCAGCTCAAGGAGCTGGAGGCGCAGTGTGAGCGGGCGCGCCAGGCCTATCTGGATATGCACAACAAAGCCGAGGCCATGCAAAAGATGATTGATCGTCTGGAAAAGGAATTCAGTGCCGAACAATCCCGTTCTGAGCAGCGCGAAGCCGACGAGTGGGCCAGCCGCCAACACCGCTCTTAAACGAGTATTTCCTGTCTTTCTGACAGCTCTTCAAAAACTTAGCCATTTCTCTGGCGCACTCTGATTTGCCGTCTAGTCTTAGGATTAGGCAAAAAACAGGGTGATTTACAGATGTCCGAAGCGACCAGCATTGACTGCGGAAACCGACTCAGCATTGATCAGACCGAGGGTCTGTATCAAAAGTTTGAGGAGGCGCTGTTGGCCGGTGGCGACTTGTCACTGAACGCTGAAGCAGTGCAATACAGCGACAGTGCCGGGTTCCAACTGGTGCTCAGTCTGAAGCAGACATTGGCCGCCACGGGCAACACCATCCAATGGCAGGGAGTCTCCGACAACGTCAAAGAGACTGCCGGTCATCTCGGTCTGTCAGACCACCTTAACCTGCCTGATTAATTATTCCGATTGAACAATGGGAGAACTCCTATGGTGAGTATTTTAGCGGTCGATGACTCGGCATCCATGCGTCAGATGGTGAGCTTTACCCTGAAAGGGGCGGGCTTCCAGGTTCGTGAAGCATCGGACGGCGTTGAAGCTTTGGAAATCGCTAAAAATGAGTCGTTTGATCTCGTTCTTAGCGACGTCAATATGCCGAATATGAACGGCATTGAATTGGTGAAAAATCTGCGCCAGCTCGAAAACTTTAAATATACGCCGATGTTAATGCTGACCACCGAGTCCGCAGGCGATATGAAAATGCAGGGCAAAGCGGCAGGCGCAACCGGCTGGATTGTAAAACCGTTTAACCCCGACCAGCTATTGAGCACCATCAAACGCGTACTGGGGTAAATCGCCAATGAGTGTCGATCTGTCACAATTCCATCAGGTCTTTTTTGAAGAGAGTTTCGAAGGCCTGGATGTCATGGAGAGTGAGCTTCTTGATATGGATCCTGCGGATGTAGATGACGAAACCGTCAACAACATCTTCCGGGCAGCTCACTCGATTAAAGGCGGAGCCGGCACTTTCGGCTTTATGCCCATCTCAGAATTCACCCATGTTGTGGAAACACTGCTGGATGAAATCCGGGCTGGCAAACGCTCAATGCAGGCAAGTTATGTCGATTTATTCCTGCAGTCAGTGGATTGTATCCGCGGCATGTTGTCTGACATGCAAAGCGGTGACGAGCCCGAGAAAGAACGCCCGGATCAACTGAGAAAAGAATTCGAAGCCATTCTGAACATGGGCGATAGCCCAGAGGAATCCGCTGAGAGTGTCGCCGAAGACGCCGCCAGCCCTGGCTGGGTGATTCAGATGGCACCGCACACCGATCTGTTGATGACGGGTAATGAACCTTTCCGCATGTTCCGTGAGTTACGCGAACTGGTCGGTGAGGATCATCTGTCAGTCGAAGCCGACATCAGTCGCATCCCCGAATTTACCAGCCTTACCCCCGAAGAGTGCTTTATTCACTGGACACTGACGGTTACGTCAGAGACACCACTGGATGACATCAAAGCCATTTTTGAGTGGGTAGAGGACGAATGTGATTTCGAGTTTTCGCCGTTGGCTGGCGCATCGTCAGAAGATACTCCTACTGCTAATGCAGAGAGCACCCCGACCGAAGCAGCCTCAGCAGAGGTGTCTATTGCTGAAGCGGCCAAAGATGCCTCGGCCGCGGCTTCTTCCGAGACTTCTCCAGCGTCTTCTCCTGTGTCTACGGAAAATACAGACGCGAAGGCAGCAGATAAGCCTGCTGCCAAAGCTGCCGCGAAACCGGCCGCCAAAAAAGCCGCCGAGAGTTCATCGATTCGAGTGTCTATCGATAAAGTCGATAGCCTCATCAACATGGTTGGCGAATTGGTGATTACCCAGTCCATGCTGGGGCAGCTTGGACAGGACTTTGACTTGAGCCGCTTGGCTAAATTGCAGGAAGGCCTGTCTCAACTCGAGCAAAACACGCGCGAGTT
>JAYYHP010000104.1:0-8638 GCA_036148335.1 Pseudomonadota bacterium | reverse complement strand
ACCCGTGGCGAACTCGATGGTGTTCGTGTTGAGCATCCACTGTTTTCGGCGTATCTGGTGCTGCAGGGCGCACAGCTATTGGAGTGCACTTTAAAGGGCGTGCCTCTGCTGTGGTTGAGCCCAGAGGCCGACTATCGTCGTGGCCAATCCGTCCGCGGCGGTATTCCAGTCTGCTGGCCCTGGTTTGGCAACGCGGATAAAAACGCACCCGACGTTCAGGCGTTCATTCCAGATTCATCACTGGCACCGGCCCATGGTCTGGTGAGGCAACAGGACTGGCAACTGACTTCGGTGGAAGAAAGCGCCGATACGGTCTGCATGAGGTTGAGCATTGAGCAGTCTCCAGCGCCACACTGGCGCGGCAACGCCACCTTGCAGCTGACCATTACACTGACGGGTAGTGCGCTGACCTTGGCGTTAACAACAGAGGCGCACAGCGCCTGTACTCTGACCCAGGCACTGCATACGTATTTCCCGACGGAGAATATCCACCACACCGCCATCGTTGGGCTGGATCAAGTGGCCTACACCGATGCCATGGATGACTGGCTGGAGCATCAGCAACAAGGAGAACTGACGTTTACGCAGGAAACCGACCGCATTGTACACACCGGCGGGCCCTTTTCACTGAAACGCCCCGAAGGCACGCTGACACTGACATCTAACAGCAAGAGTGCGATTGTATGGAACCCCTGGATTAAGAAGTCGCAGCGTCTGAGTCAGTTTCCGGACGACGGCTGGCAAACCATGTTCTGCGTTGAGAGCGCCAATGCCTTGCACGATGTGGTTAAGCTGGAGGCGGGTGAACGACACACACTGGAAATGCGGATTTCACCCGGGAGCTGAGGGCGATCTGGACTCGCCCAGCATCGCTCAACAATGCTGAGCGACGTCGACAATCGTGCGGCGCAGCCAGCGGTGAGCCTGATGATGCTGGAGCAACGGCGACCACGCCATTTTCAGATCAAACGGCGGAATACGAAACGGCGGTTCCTTCACCAGCAGCGAGGCGGCCTCCGCTTGCATGTCGGCCACTTTGCGCGGCAAGGTCGCAACCAGGTCGTTATTCAGCGCCAGTAACGCAGGCATTTGGTAGTGGCGGGTAAATACCGAAATCTTTCGTTTCTGGCCCAGCTTAGCCAAGGCATTATCAACCCAGCCCAGACGTACGATTTTTTCTGGATCGATCCCCACACCCGCGCCCATGCCAGTTTTACTCACCCAAATGTGTTTACTGTTCAGGTAGGCATCCAGATCAAAGTCCGCCGCCTGAGGGTGGTCAGGGTTCACCAGACACACAAAGTCATCTTGCCACAGCGTCATCTGGTGGAAGGATTGTGGCATTTCATCGAAGCGGTTAATGGCCATATCCACCTTACCCGCTTCCACGTCCTTGAAGGTCACGTCAGAAGGGGTGAGTACGTCGAGGATGATATCGGGGGCTTCTGTGCGCAGTCGCTTCACCAGCTCAGGCACCAACGTCGATTCGGCGTAGTCACTGACCATGATTCGGAATACGCGATGACTGACCGCCGCATCAAACTCTTCCAGAGGCTGCAGTGCCATTTCCAGTTCACCCAGCGCTTTGCGGATCACCGGGCGCAATTCCTGAGCGCGTTCAGTGGCCGTCATGCCGTCGGAGGTACGCACCAACAGCGGGTCACCAAATAAATCACGCAAACGACGCAAGCCGTTACTCATCGCGGGTTGAGTGATGCCCAACTGTTGGGCCGCTTTGGTGACACTGCCTTCGCGCAGCAGTACGTCCAGATAGACCAACAGATTCAGGTCAATTCGATCGAGGTTCATGGCAGGGCCTGGTAAATATCAGCCCTAAGTATACTAAGGCGCCCTACCATTCACCATATTGATAAAGGTCAAACCTGCTCGGATTCTTCACTCTCAGCTAGATCTGGCGATTCCGCATGCGTCGGCAAAGCAGGCACCACGATGTCTTTCGGTGAAAGCTCAGATTGCTTAGCATCGATATTCATAAAGTCGGCACTGCCCTTCACGCGCCATTCAGGGACGACCGGCATGACGTCATCCAAGCCGTCGGCATGATCCGCCTCAGCAAAGCCACGGAAGCTACTGGGACGTGGTAAATAATTGAAATCTGAGTCAGGCACCTGAATCGCGTTAAACCAACCATTGGGAATCCAGTTGAACTGCGGTGCCGGTAGCGTGCGTTGGTTAAAGTGCCCGCCGCGACTGAAGGCGCGCAGAATATCGTACGCTGAATTCATGCAGTTACGGCCAAACAGCTCGTATTTCTGGCCACTGACCCAACGCATCACGCCCATAGCACCGTCTGGGTCGGGATACACCTCATCGGTCACGCGCAGCAGTTTGTAGTAGTTGTACTCGGCGTCCCGAAACTGCATGTCGGCAAAGTATTGCAACGCCCGACGCAAATCTGGCATCCGCCGCGACCAGAAACCGTTAAGGCCGTTACCGTGACGCCAGCCATCACCTTCGACCGCGCCAATCATCCATTCGCCATTCGGTAATTCAAAGCCCCAGGCAACGTGGCCAAGGAGAGGTTGGCCCATTAAATCCGGGCGTTTGGGACAAAGTACCGCAATTGCATGTGCAGCCATAAGAAGCTTCCTTTCTGTAAGTGGTCAGACAGAAAGCGCCCACCAAAGAAGAAAAGCAACGTAGGTCATAACGCAGAAAGCGCCAAAGAGGCCAAAGACAATTAAGGCAGGCAGCCGATAAGACTGGAAAAACACGACAAACCGTTTGGTGGCGTGTCTTGTCTCACCTTAGGTGAGCAGCCTTCAGGAGCGAGTTTCCCAGCCAGCCCCGGTAAGGCCTGTTAAGAATTTTCAGGGACGGGATTGTTAGGGGCTATCAGGGATTGTCCCCGAGCACACGGCCAAAGTAATCGCGTTGAATCTTGCGCACATCAATTTTCGCCAGTCCCTGATTGAGCACATCGGCCAAACCTTTGTTCTGACGATTGAAACACACATACAGTGATTTCATGTCCAGAGGCGTTGGGTTAAAGGTCAACTCTCCGACAACGGGAGCCAGATCCGGATCATTCTTCAGCAGATAGCGCATGACGTTTTCATCCACCACGGCCAGATCAATCCGCCCGTAGGCCGCTTTCATCAGATTGCTGGTATCGTTCTGAGCTTCGCTGGCTCGCAATGTACGCTGAGCTATCAGGCCATCCAGTTCTTTGGTATTCACATAGCCGCGCACAACGCCCAGCGTGAAACGATCCAGGTCGGTTAGGGACTCCCAACGAATGTCTTCACCACGACGTTGTGCGAAGCCTAACCGGCCGTAGCCAACCGGGTCCGAGTACACAAAGTCATAATTCACAGACTCGCTGTAGTACTCAGGGAAGTAACCGTGATAGCGGGACTTAGGGTCGGCGGCCAAGTGAACCGCCCGGCTCCAGGGGTAGAAATCAACCTCAAGCTGATATCCCATGGCGCCCAATGCCTGTCGCACCACTTCCACCGTGGCGCCCTGATCAAGCAAGGTTTGTCCTGAATACGGTGGCCAGCCAAGGGAAGTCAGGCGCACGACTTTATCGTCCGCCGCCAACAACGGCAGGCTTAAAACACATACAAAAAGCAGGGATAAAAGCTTCATAACAACACCTCTGGGCTATGGCGTAAGCCTAGCCCATGTCGAGGTGAAGTTGGAAATGTAAGACTGAGAGACAGGTCTCAGTCTTGAGGCAGGATCAGTCGAGGTGCTCGACGCGAATGCGAGTGACTTTGCCATGCGTGCTTTCCAGCGCTTCGATGGCTTCCAGAGCATTATCCATACGCTCTTCAATCACACGGTGGGTCAGAATAATAATCTGTGCCATCGCGTCATCATCTGGCGCTTCTTTCTGGATCAGCGCTTCAATGTTGATATCACGCTCACTCAGAATGGTCGCAATGCTGGCCAATACGCCGGCACGATCCTGAACATCAATGCGCAGGTAGTAGGCCGTTTCAACTTGCTCAATTGGCAGCACGCGCACGTCATCGATGGTATCAAACGCCAGGTGGTTAACTGCTGCAGACGCAGGCGCATCCATAGTACGCGCCAGATCAATAATATCCGCTACCACCGCTGACGCGGTTGGGCCAGCACCAGCACCGGCACCCACGTAAAGCGTGTCGCCCACGGCGTCACCATTGACGGTCACGGCATTCAGTACGCCATCCACTTTTGCAATTGGACGGTGCTCAGGAATCAGCGTTGGGTGTACGCGCAAATCAATACCGCGGTCGGTACGACGGCTAACGCCCAGGTGCTTAATGCGGTAACCCAGTTCTTCTGCGTATTCCACATCTTCCGGCGCCACTTTGCTGATGCCCTCGGTGTAGCAGTGTTCAAACTGCAGCGGGATACCGTACGCAATCGACGACAGAATGGTCAGCTTGTGGGCCGCATCGATGCCTTCAACGTCGAACGTTGGATCGGCTTCGGCATAACCCAGCGCCTGTGCTTCGGCCAGTACATCTGCGAAGTCGCGACCTTTGTCGCGCATTTCGGTCAGGATGAAGTTGCCAGTACCGTTAATGATGCCCGCGAGCCAGTTAATGCGGTTAGCCGCCAGGCCTTCACGCACAGCTTTAATGATAGGAATACCACCAGCAACGGCCGCTTCGTACATCACGGAGACGCCTTTGGCCTCAGCCGCTGCGAAAATCTCAGAGCCATACACGGCAATCAATGCTTTATTTGCAGTAACCACGTGCTTGCCGTTGTTGATGGCAGTCATCACCACATCTTTGGCGACGGTGTAACCACCGATCAGCTCGACGATGATATCGATCTCAGGGTTATTCACTACGTCGAATACGTCGGCGGTCGTGCTGACATCACCGAGTTCAACGTCGGGATTCGGGCGACGCATGGTCACCTGCTCAATAATCACTTCCCGTCCGGCGCGACGTGCAATGTCCTTAGCATTTCGGGTCAGCACATTGAAGGTGCCGCCTCCTACTGTACCTAAACCACAGATACCTATTTTCACCGGTTTCAAGATCGATTCTCCTGTCAGGTCGTTCGGACGGGACTTTTCTGCCACGCGTACACTTAAAGGGGCCACAATGTACCACAACCCCGCCCTAAACATATCCTCAGACACTAAGATTTTTCACCTCCTTACATAGTGGGTGTCTCACTAGGAAGCCCACAGCGCCTGTGCTAGTGTCGTTGACCTGACACACGATAATAAGAGGCCGACATGTCTGAGTTTCTGGTATTAACGGTCGTCGCTGACGATAAACCGGGCATCGTAGAACAACTTTCTGCCACCATCGCAGAACATCAAGGTAACTGGCTGGAAAGCCGCATGGCTCAGTTGGCGGGCAAATTCGCCGGTATTCTGCGCGTGAGCATCCCACCGGAGCAGAAGAACGCACTGGTCTCGGCATTGTCTGCCCTCGATAGCCGTGGCCTGCTAGTCCGTGTTGAGAGCCCTGCCACCGAAGAGGCTTTACAGAGCAATCACCGGGTCAGCATCAGCGTCGTGGGCAATGACCGCCCGGGAATCGTTCGTGAGGTGTCTCAGGCGCTGGCCAAAGTCGGTGTTAACGTACTCAACCTGAGCACGCGCTGTGTTCCGGCTGAGATGTCTGCAGTGCCGTTGTTTCGCAGCGAGATTCTGGCCAGCGTGCCCGACCAGCTCGACGACTCAGACGTCAGCGATGCACTCGAAGCGCTGTCAGACGACCTGATGGTTGAGATCGACCCGAGTTGAGATTCTACGTTTAGATAAATTACTGGCTCAGGGCGCTGTTATTCATTTCGCAGTCATCGTCCTGACCGGCCGCTCGCATTTGGCACATTTGCATCTATCGAGGGGCAAAGTGCTGTGAAATACTCGCGCCCTTGTTTTCAGGGCGCCTCGTTATGTCTGCGTACTCCCCCCGCTCTACCCACCCGTTATGGGTCGCTGATCTCCTGTTGTTGCTGGTCACTGTACTGGCGGCGATCAGCTGGATGTTCTCTAAGGAAGCGCTGGACGGCTTTCCACCCCTGTTGTTCATCGGTGTGCGCTTTTTACTGGCAGGCCTGCTACTCGCTATTCCCGGATACAAAGCCCTGACGCGAATTTCAGCCCAACAATGGCGTGCCTCCTCCGCCGTAGGAGTGTTATTCGGTGTAGCCATGAGCATGTGGGTGATGGGACTGTTTCATACTCAGCACCTGGGCGAGGGGTCATTCATTACCAGCTTGTTTGTCGTATTGGTGCCGCTGATTTCCTGGCTGTTTTTCCGTGAAAAGATGTCACGTGTCAGCTGGATTGCCCAACCGTTGGCCTTAGCGGGACTGGCATTATTGTCGCTGCAACACGGCTTCCGGCCGGAGTTAAGTCAGATTCTGTTTTTTACCTCGGCGTTATTGCTATCGCTGACCTTTATCCTCAATGGGCGAGCGGCCACGCACGTTCCTGCACTGGCACTGAGCGCCATTCAGCTGTCCTTAGTGGGTATTGTTGCTCTGGGGCTTTCGGCGGTACTTGAGCCCTGGCCCAGCGTCTGGACAGGCGAAATGTGGTGGTGGCTGTTTCTGAGTGTGACCATAGGCACGGCGGCACGTTTCTATATTCAGACCATCGCCCAAGGCATGACCACGCCCGCGCACGCAGCCGTCATTCTGTTAATCGAGCCAGTCTGGACAGCGGCCATCGCAGCCTGGTGGTTTGCTGAGACCATGACACTGAGCCAGCTCGGTGGCTGTGCACTGATCTTTCTGGCCCTGATTGTGAATCGTTGGGGCGCAGTCACCGCCTGGTGGCAGCAACGTCAGCAGAACGCGAAACGTGACTAACACCTGTTAGTCTGGACGGATCAATACCAGCAGAGGCAACCCAGCGCTAAGGCGAGAGCACTCACTGAGCCTCAGGCAGCGGATGCACAGGCGGCAGAATATATGCGCTCAGCAGCAGCTTGCCGTGCGACACCCCTCTCAAGCTGATCATCTGATCGGCAATGATCCGCAAATGATGGGCGGGTCCCTGCACCAGTAACACCGACAAAGTGTGAGTGTCCGTCAGGTTCACACTCAGGCTACTGATCACCTCACTTAAGTTTTCATGCTGCAGTTCATGTAAACGCTTCAGCAGCCCGGGCGTCGCGTGGTTGTACACCAGATTGAGCGTGCCCGTCATGATGTCATCGCCTAATTCGGCGTGCTCATCGTTCAACTCGCGGTTGATCATGTCGCAAATAGCCTGCGAGCGACTGTCAAACCCGCGCCTTGCCACCATGTCATCCAGCCCTGACAACAAGGTTTCTGGCAGTGAGATACTGATACGACTGAGGGGATCTTTCTGATTCATGCGAGCAAATATTCCATCATCGGCATTGTGAATGACCCTTGATTTGCGAGCTCATCGGACTCTTAAAAGACACTGCCCACGTCATCGTCCACATGCACCATACGAACGAGATTAAGATGGTCGTCATCATCAGTGGGCGGATGAATCAAGTGTTCAATATGCTGTTTCGTTGCCAGAAACTCTTCCGACAACGCCTGATCGGGGCTGCGTGGTTGCGGCACAGGGACTTCGATAAACTCTTCGACCTCCCCCGGGTTGGCTTTCAATACCAGAATGCGGTCAGCCAGATAAACGGCCTCATCCAGATCGTGGGTAATGAAAAAGATGGTGACATCAATATGCTTCCAGATGTCCATCAGGTAGGCCTGCATTTTAGCTCGGGTCTGTGCATCGAGCGCCCCGAACGGCTCATCCATCAATAGCACTTTGGGGCGGTTCGCCAAGGCGCGAGCGATGGCCACTCGCTGCTTCATCCCGCCGGATAATTGGTGTGGATAGTGGTCTTCAAATTTGGAAAGCCCAATCAGGTTAATCCACTCGCGCGCCTCAGATTCTGCGGTACCTTTGTCTGCCCCGCTTTCCAGCAAGCCAAACATAATGTTGCGCTTCACCGTTAACCAGGGAAACAAGGTATAACCCTGAAACACCATGCCGCGCTCCGGGCCCGGCTGCGTCACCGCTTTACCGTTTAACAATACCTGACCCGACGTGGGCTGCTCGAGCCCGGCAAGAATCCGAATCAAGGTCGATTTGCCGCACCCCGACGGCCCAATAACACAGACAAATTCGCGTTTATGAATCGTCAGGTCAATATTATTCAGGGCAGTGACGTCACCAAAGCGTTTGGTTAACCCCTTCACTTCCAGTGCGACGGGCCGACGTTTAATCTTCGCAAATCGCTCCCGAACTTCAGCGCTCTGATCCAGATAGCTGGGTAGATTAACGGTAGACATCACGCCTCCTCAGGATGCTTTTTGCCATGGGAATAAACGACGACCAATCCATGCCAGAATCAGATCGATCGTCAGCCCCAGAATGCCAATCATGATGATGGCGGCGAATACGTTATCGAAATTCTTGTATCGAGCTTGCTGGGTAATAAACCAAGTAATCCCGGAGCTGGTACCGATTAATTCCGCAACAATCAGGTAGGTCCAGGCCCACCCCAATAAAATACGAGTGTCCCGGTAGAGATCCGGCAGGATGCCGGGTACGACAACGCGAAACAGCATAGAGCGATGCCCCGCGACTAACGTCTGCGCTGCTTACAATAATGAAGGGTCTAGCTTTCGGGTGGTATTTGCCACCACCAGCACCTGCTGAAAAAAG
>JAYYHP010000103.1:0-2668 GCA_036148335.1 Pseudomonadota bacterium | reverse complement strand
CGGGTGATTGGCGCCATGTTGTGTTTGCTGGCGGCCAAGCTCGCTAGCGTTGGCTTGCCGTTTTTGCTGAAGTATCAGGTGGATCATCTTGATCAGGCCGGCGTGGTGGACGATTGGTGGCTGGCCTTTCCACTGTTGTTATTGCTGGCCTACGGCGCTGCCCGGTTTGTCACCGTCTTTGCCGGGGAGCTGCGGGATCTTTTGTTTGGGCGGGTGACTGAGCGGGTCATGCGCCGCATGTCGCTGACGCTGTTTGAACATTTGCACAGTCTCAGTCTGGCATTTCATCTGGATCGCCAAACGGGTGCACTGCAGCGTGATATTGAACGTGGCACCAGTGGCATCAGTTTTCTGATGCGATTTTTGATTTTCAATATAGTACCGACCTTCCTCGAACTCTTGTTAGTCATCGGTTTGTTGCTGGCTAATTATCCGCCGGTATTTGCACTCATTACTTTGGTCGCCGTGGTGGCTTATGTTGCGTATTCGATCAAGGTGACCGAGTGGCGCACGCGTTACGTGCGTGAGGCGAACCAGATGGATTCGAAAACACACGCCCGAGCCCTCGATAGTCTGCTGAATTACGAAACCGTGAAGTACTTTACCGCCGAACAGCGCGAAGCTCAGGCCTACGATACGTCGTTGGCCAGTTGGGAAGCGGCACGGCGAATGAATCGTTTTTCTCTGTTTGCGCTTAACAGTGGTCAGGCGCTGATCATTGCAGTAGCGATGGCCACCATGCTCATGGCCGCTGCCCACTATGTGTTGATTGGGGAGATGACGCTCGGGGATTTCACTCTGGTGAATGCCTTTATGTTTCAGTTATTTCTGCCGCTGAATTTCCTCGGCTTTGTTTATCGCGAGATCAAAGCGTCGGTGGCCAATATTGAACGCATGTTCGAGTTGCTTGATGTAGAGACTGAGGTACCGGATGACGGCGCTGATAAATTACGCATCACCACGGGCGAAGTTCGCTTTGAACAGGTTGGTTTCGCTTATGGCAACGGTCGTCAGGTGCTGGAACACCTCGACCTTACCGTGCCTGCCGGTAAGACGCTGGCGCTGGTCGGCGGCAGCGGCGCAGGCAAGTCAACGCTGACGCGTTTGTTGTTTCGTTTTTACGATCCGCAGGATGGCCGCATTACCATTGATGGGCAGGACATCGCCAGCGTAAGCCAGCGTTCGCTGCGAGAGCAGATTGGTATTGTGCCCCAGGACACCGTGCTGTTTAACGATACTCTGCGGCAAAACCTGGCGTACGCTAACCCGGAGGCCACAGAGGCCGACTTGCTCGAGGCGATTCGCCTCGCCAGTCTGACGACCTTAATCGAGCAATGTCCGGAGGGGCTGGAAACCGTCGTCGGCGAGCGTGGATTGAAGCTCTCAGGGGGCGAGAAGCAGCGCATCGCCATTGCCAGAATGCTGCTGAAACGCCCGGCCATCATGATTTTTGATGAGGCTACTTCGTCTCTTGATTCAGAAACTGAGCGCGCGATCATGGGCGAGATCCGCGATCTGGCCCAGGGTCATACCGCATTGATTATCGCTCACCGTCTGTCCACTGTGGTGGATGCCGACGAGATTGCGGTGCTGGAGCACGGTGAAGTGGTTGAGCGTGGTTCGCATACCGAGTTGTTAGCTGAGCGCGGGCGCTACGCGCAACTGTGGCAGGCACAACAGGAGCACCATCACTGATGCATTTACTCTTGATTGATGCCATGAACCTGATTCGTCGGGTGTATGCCGCCGCCGAAGGTAACGAACTGGCGCTGG
This sequence comes from Pseudomonadota bacterium, assembly GCA_036148335.1. GTDB lineage: Bacteria > Pseudomonadota > Gammaproteobacteria > Pseudomonadales > Oceanobacteraceae > Thalassolituus. The sequence goes on along the minus strand of JAYYHP010000103.1, from coordinate 895 downwards.
AGGCAACACAGGCACGAGCGTTGTCCATCATCGACAGTAACGCCCGTAAACGCGACGCCACCCACTGGCTCATGGTGTGGGAGCATCACGACGAAACCTGGCGCCATCGTTTATGGCCAGAGTACAAGGCTGGTCGTTCGCCCATGCCTGAGACCTTGGCCAAGGGGCTGGCACAGGTGCGAAGCTATCTTGAGAGTAACGGCGTGCCGGGATTGGACTTGCACGGCTGGGAAGCCGACGACCTGATCGCCAGTGCGGCAGCAAGAGCGGCAGAGCGGGGCATGGCCGTGACTATTCTGTCGACGGATAAGGGCTTCTGTCAGCTCGTGTCTCCTAAGGTGCAGGTGTTAAACCACTTTGATCGTCTGCTCTGGGACGAACAACAAGTACAGGATCGTTGGCAGGCGTCACCTCATCAACTCCCTGATTATTGGGCCATGTGCGGCGACCAGACCAATCACTTACCGGGCGTCAGTGGTATCGGCGCGAAAGGCGCCGGCCAGATACTGGCATTGTGCGGTTCGCTGGATGTGGCGCTCGGGTGGCCGGATAAACTGCCCCCAAAACAGGCGGCCTTGCTGGAAGCCGGTGCCATGGATGCGATTCGTACTCGCGTATTGGCGACGCTGCGTCAGGATGTGAATCTGGGATTGCGCCTGAGTCAGATGCGCATAGATTGAGCGAATCGGGCCGTTCGGCTACCATGGCGCGCCTGAAATTCATCATCCGGAGTGCATTGTGACGGTTCAGATTCGTGTTCGCGGCTACCACCTCGACGTATATCAGCATGTAAATAACGGACGTTACATGGAGTTTCTGGAGGAAGCGCGCTGGGAGTTTATGGACAGCACCGGCTTTGCCGATCGCATCGCTGCACTGGGATACGCCATGGTCG
>JAYYHP010000102.1:0-2219 GCA_036148335.1 Pseudomonadota bacterium | reverse complement strand
TTCATCACCGCCTGTGGCTCCACCGTATTACCGATGGACTTCGACATTTTGCGACCCTGGCCATCTACGGTAAAACCGTGGGTCAGTGCCGTTTTGTAAGGTGCCTTGCCGTAGGCTGCGACGCTGGTCAGCAGCGATGACTGGAACCAACCACGGTGCTGATCCGAGCCTTCAAGATAGAGGTCGGCAGGCATCGACAGTTCGTCACGGGCCATGCACACGGCCGTGTGAGTGACACCGGAATCGAACCAGACGTCCAGGGTGTCGACCACTTTGTCGTACTGAGCTGCTTCATCGCCCAGCAGTTCTGCCGGGTCGAGATCAAACCAGGCATCAATGCCTGCGGCTTCGATGCGCTCAGCGACCTGTGCCATCAGCTCAGGGCTGCGTGGGTGCAGTTCAGCAGTATCTTTATGTACGAAGAGTGCAATCGGCACGCCCCAGGTACGCTGACGCGAGATACACCAGTCCGGGCGATCTTTCATCATGCCTTCAATGCGGGCTTTACCCCACGATGGACGCCATTCCACTGCGTTCTCAACCTGATCCATGGCCTGCTCCAGCAGACCCGCCTGATTCATGCTGATGAACCACTGCGGTGTCGCGCGGAAGATGATTGGCGTTTTGTGGCGCCAGCAATGTGGGTAGCTGTGCGTGATGTTGGCTTTCTTCACCAGGGCACCGCGCTCATTCAACAGGCCCAAGACCCGGAAGTTGCCTTTGTCTGCCGTACTCAATCCGGTCAGTTCCAGGGCTTCCAACGCTGGGTTAGCAATAAAGTTGCCCTGCGCGTCGACCAGCATCTCCGCCGACGACACACCGTACACGTTAGACACCTGATAATCGTCAACACCGTGCATCGGCGCTGTGTGCACTGAGCCAGTACCGGAATCCGCGGTAACGTGCTCACCAGTAATGATAGGAACGTACTTATCGCCGCCGTCCTGACCCAGCATAAACGGATGTTTCACCGTAAATGGCGCCGATGCCTGATCGGGTGTTTGACCAAAGGCCTTACCTTTGGCGGTGCCCAGTACTTCGATGTCGTCCGCACCCAGGCCGTAACGCTGGGCCGCGTCATCCACCAGGTCGGTTGCCAGCAGCAGCACTTCATCTGCCTCTTTCAACAGCACCAGCGAGTATTCAAGCTCCGGGTGCACCGAGACTGCCTCGTTGGCAGGCAAGGTCCATGGCGTCGTTGTCCAGATGACGATGCTGATGGTCTTTTCCGCAACCGACGCGTCAACACCAAACGCCGTTGCAAGTGCCGCGGCATCGGCAAACGCAAACTTCACATCAATGGCGATGGATTTTTTATCCTGATATTCCACTTCGGCTTCGGCCAGTGCCGAGCCACAATCCGAACACCAGTTCACCGGCTTAAAGCCTTTATGCAGATGGCCTGCATCAATGATTTTGCCAAGCGTGCGTACGATGTCGGCTTCAAATTTGAAGTCCATCGTCAGGTAAGGATTCTCCCAGTCACCCAGCACCATCAAACGCTTAAAGTCGCGACGCTGGCCATCCACCTGCTCGGCGGCATACTCGCGGCAGTGCTTACGGAACTCGCTGGCGGTGACCTTTTCGCCAACTTTCCCGACTTTTTCCTCAACCTTGAGTTCAATCGGCAGACCGTGACAATCCCACCCCGGAATATAGGGCGCATCTTTACCACTCAATGTCTGCGATTTAATGATCACGTCTTTCAGAATTTTATTCACCGCGTGACCAATGTGGATGTTGCCGTTCGCGTACGGAGGGCCGTCGTGCAGAATAAACTGATCACGTCCCGCACGGGCTTCACGAATTTTGCGGTACAGACCGATTTCTTCCCAACGCGCCAGCATCTCAGGCTCACGCTTGGCTAAGTTACCGCGCATCGGAAACTCGGTATCCGGCAGGTTGAGGGTCGATTTGTACTGGCTTTCCACTTTATCGTTCATAAGGTCACTGATCTGGTTGGGTCGATGCCTTCGGCATCTACTCGGTTATGGACTAATTCAGGCGTCCAGTCGGTTATCAATTAATTCAGAGGTCAGAGGCGCAGATTCAAAATAAGCACGCGCCTCAGTTTTGTCTGAATCAATGGCCGCTTTCAGGGCATCCAGCCCATCAAACTTCATTTCGTTACGAATTTTTTTCATAAACACCACACTCAGGTGCTTACCGTACAGGTTCCCCTGATAATCAAACAGGTGCACTTCCAGCGATGGTTCCGG
>JAYYHP010000101.1:0-8176 GCA_036148335.1 Pseudomonadota bacterium | reverse complement strand
CACCCGCAACAAAGCGTGAGGTTGGTGTACTCCACCGCCGTACGCTCGCCCGATTTGCTGGAGCAGTCTCCTGACTATCGAATTCGCGTGGAAGACCTGGATGACAACTACCTTGGCTTGAATGAAGGGGATTATTTTGCCAGCCAGACCGGGGCCTATGGTGACCTCGACCATGAGCGGATCACCAGCATCGAGCTGGGGTATTACGCGCGATTGCCTGAGCAAAACATGGAATGGGACGTAAAGCTTTATCGCGATCGGCTGTATCAGTTGATCTCGAATCCGATCAATCTGATTACCCCGGAAGTGAACTCGGATACACGGATGAACATCAATGGAGTGGATTGGCAGTGGCGCTGGAATGCGTCGAAAGCCCATTCCTTCTGGTACAGCGGCGCCTATGTGAATACCGACGTGCGATTGGGCGATACCACTAACCTGGATCCTGATGAGCGTTTTAACTTAGGTATCGTAGAGACGCGTCTGTCTGCTGAGTACAGCCACAATGTGAGCTGGAGTTTTGATGCCGGAAAATGGCAGGCCACTCACAGCTACTTCTGGCACCGGAACTACAATCGCGACAAAGCCGAGGAATCACCTTATCGTCGCTTTGAAATGCATCTCCATCGTGGTTGGAAGCGTCCAGAGTATGAACTGACGGCGGACCTGTTCTGGCATCACATCATTGCTGAAAATGCGCTTATTTATGGTGGTGAACGATACGATGACAAAGACCTGGGGTATCTCCAGTTGGGTGTGAATTTCTGATGCTGATGCGTCTGGGGTGGTTATTGACCTTGTATGCTCTGGCGCTCGTCGCCCGGGCAGACATCGTTGTGGCCACGTCAGGCGCCTCTACCGCAGCGGATCAGTTATCGCAGGCATTCAGCCAGTCTTCGCAAATATCGTCACCGATCAAGCGTTGGCGTTTCAGTGCGGATGACAATGAGGGTGGTAAAGAGGATGGCAATGAGGGTAGCGGTGCGTCTCAGGTGGGGCCGACCGACATCGTAGTATTGGCTGGATGTGATGCCTGGTCAGAGTTCCAGCGCCGGCAGTTACCAAACCGAGCCTTGGTGCTTTGGTGTCCTCGCGCACAACTGGAGGGCATCAGCCCAGAGCTATTATCGGAGAGGCACGTCGATGTGTTATTTCCTGAGCCTCCTCTTAAGCGCCAGTTTGCTCTGACGCGTTTGCTGTTTCCCGATGAGGCCGTGACTATCATGCTTAGCAGTCAGGCGTCTGAGGCGCTGCGTAAAGAGACCATGGCGCTGTCCGAAGAAGTGGGCGTGACTGTGTTTGAGCAAACGCAGGATATGCCTCTTAATTATGCATTGCGTCAGGGATTGTCGGGTGCTGGCGTGCTGCTCGGCGTGGCCGACCCCGCGTTGTACAACGCCACCAACATTAAAACGATTTTGATATCGGCGTACCGGCAGAACATTCCACTGATCGGCCCACACCGCGCCTACATCAGAGCGGGAGCGATTGCGACGACCTACTACAGCCTGAGCGATCTGGAAGCCATCGTGGCTGATTGGTCTAAGGGCACTCGAGTCAGAGGCGTCGCCAATCATTTCAGTGTTCAGATTAACGAGCAGGTGGCTCGATCACTTAACTTGTCGTTGCCATCCGATCTTAACGCGCTCGCTCAACAACTGAAGCGTTGACGTAGAGCGTGGTTAAAGCGCCTTTTCCTCCTTTGCCGGTCGCCACTACTTCTGGTTGTCCTTCAACTTAGTTATTTCGCAATGAGGCTATTAGGAATACACGTCCCGAAGACGCATGGCGATCTGGACCACATGCGCCATTTCGATGTAGCCCGGTAAATTTTGGCCTCCCTTGCTTTCCTTGACCCAAATCTTATTGAGAACTGAGAACAGGTAGCCCATATTGTGGTCCACACTGAATCATAGTGGCGCGTCGGCGAGTCTGGCGGTCTTCGGGACGGATGCCAAGAGAGCATCGCCTTCTGAGTGAGCCACACTCGTGTTACCACGAATTCATAGGCATGGATGCAATGATCAGATTGGGATGGATACTGTGTTTACTGCTGGCACTGAGTGCCCGTGCAGACATCGCGCTTGTCGCCGATGGTCACACGCCTGCGCTGATTTCGCTGCAGACGGCCACCAATCAACGATTAGCCGAACTGGGCAGTGCACGCTCGGTGTCCCTGATTAATCGTGCACCTGACGATACCTTCAAACTTGCTGTGTATGTGGGGGCTGAGGCTTATCGGCGTTTCCCTCCCGACTCTGAATTTCCCAGTCTGGGAATTTATTTTTCCCGTGCTCAATTTCCACACGATCGGTTTATCAGTGGCATCTATCTTGAGCCGCCACTAGCGCGTCAGGTACGACTGGCTCAACTGATCATGGGTCCGGGGAGTAGTTTTGGGGCGTTGTCTGAACAGTCATTGCCGTTACCCGACGATGTGTCACTGGAGGTGGTGGCACCGCAGGGTGACAGCGGCTTCACACGGGCCTTGTTAGGCATTCTGTCTCGTCATGATGCGGTCGTTGGGGTGTTCGGATCGCCCTGGTATCAGGCCGATCACATTAAGACCTTGTTGATTACCGCTTACCGCCATAACCGGCCTTTGATCGGGCCTTCGCGCGCTTATTTGCGTGCTGGTGCTTTGGCCAGTACGTACAGCAGTGCCGAAGATGTCGCACGGCGGTTAGCCGAGTTGATTGTCTATTACGAGGCACAGGGTGAGTGGCCTGAGCCTGATTACAACCCGTACTTTCAGGTGGCATTTAACGAACAGGTCGGGCGTTCTCTGAATTTACCGTTACCGGATGCTGAACAGACGGCTAAGCAATTGTCTGAGTCAGAACGCGGTCATGATCAGACAGGGCGAGGCGGGCAGAATCCAGCGCTCATCTCTAGACTCACCTCTGGACGGAAAACGCCGATGCAGGCACCGGTGCCATTCGGCGGGCAGGAGGGGCGGCCATGAGCGTTCGTCACTGGCCGATCCGTACCCGCGCTGTATTGCTGGCCACCGTGCCAGTGATCATTACTGTGATGATTCTGACCGGATTGCATCTCAATATGCGTTGGGCCGATGCTGATGCGCGTAGTCTGGCGATCCAGAACCTCGTCAGCGAGAGTCTGGCGGCGGCGGCCGAATACCCATTAATGTCAGGTAATTATGAATCTCTATTACCCTTGCTGGAGGCGGCACTGCAGGAAGAGGACATTGTGCGGGTTCGCATTCTGGATCCGTCCGGACGCGCCTTGGTGGATCGCAGTGACACGCAATTATCTTTGATGAGATTGGATGACCTGGAGCAGCGGGTGTCGCATCTAAGTCGTGAAGTTATCGACTACAACGACTTTGCAGGAGACGAGGGGAGCGTTAAAACTATGCCCCTCGGTACCGTGGAAGTGACCACCACGACCCATTGGCGCCATTTGCGCGCCGTACAGATGCTCTGGCAGGCATTGGGCTATGGATTAGCGGCGGCGATATTAGCCGGGCTGACGGGGCGCTATATCGCCTTGATGATTGTGCGGCCACTGGAGCGTCTGACGGACTTTACGACCGCGTTGGCCGACGGCGCCTTCTGGACGCGTATTCAGGAGACTGATGGCGCCGAATTAGGGCAACTCCAACGCTCGGGTAATCGTCTCGCACAATCGCTTGATGAAGCGCATGCGCGACAACAGGAATTTACCCAACGCCTGTTAGAAGAGCAGTCGCGCGCGGCGAGTGCCAGTGAGGCAAAAAGCCGTTTTTTGGCCATGATGAGCCATGAATTGCGTACTCCGTTGAACGGCGCCGCTGGGCTGGTGGAGCTGATGTCGGCAGACATGCCGGAGCAGGTGTTCCTACAACATCAGGCTGCGGTGAGTGAGAGTCTGCATACGTTACGCCAGTTGCTCGATGACATCATGGTGATTGCCGACTCTGATTCGGGCGGTGCCACGTCAACCCCAGAGCAGTGTGTGCTGGGGGAGTATCTGATGCCTCTGATGCAGGATGTCAGCCGGCGAGCGCAGCGCAAGGGGTTGTCGTTTATTTCTGACCTGACTCCAGAGTTGCGCTCAGCGGCGCTGCTGATGCAGCCTGCGGCCGTTCGCCAGATTCTGACGCACCTGTTGGATAATGCCCTCAAGTTTACCGATGAAGGGATGGTGTCTATGGCGCTGTCGATGACGGCGACTTCTCAATATGGTCATGAACATCAGCAAGCGGCCCTGCTGATCGAGGTCAGCGATTCGGGCGTCGGGATTCCTGAGTCGGCTCATCGTCTGGTGCTGGAACCTTTCTATCAACTGCAAACTGAGGCCAGTCGCGAATTTGATGGAGCGGGCCTCGGGTTAACCATTGTTCACCAGTTAGTGCGTCGGCTGTCCGGTGAGTTGCAGTTTCAACCTCGCGCAGGGGGGGGGACGTGTGTGCGTGTCACGATACCGCTGCCGCCCGAAGCCAGGTTAGCGGCTGAGTCACCCGAGCCCGATTGGCAACAGCGTGCGTTGACTTTGCTGATTGTCGAAGACAACGAGGTCAACCTGAAAGTGGCCGAAAAGATGCTGCAGAGACTGTTACCGCAAGCGAGTCTGATCGTGGCCAGTCGCGGTGAAGAGGCCATTACCCGAATACAGCAGCAGGCATTTGATCTGGTACTGATGGACTGTCAGATGCCGGGGATGGACGGCTTTGAAGCAAGCCAACGTCTGCGTCAGGAAGCGAACTACGAAGGGGTCATTGTGGCATGTACCGCCAATACCACCGATCAGATTGAGGAGCGCTGCCTGGCTTCGGGGATGAACGATTATCTGGCCAAGCCACTCAGCCTGGAGCGGTTGAATTATGTGCTCAGTCGCTGGTTGGCCTAGAACTGCACGAATGCCTGACGGGCCTGAGTTCTGACGCTGTAAGGGTCAACAGCTGACGCTGCTCAGGCATTCGTTTGATAGTGCATAAAAGTGCCTTGAAGATGCAAGAGATGTACCGGGAGGTACTGCAATGCTTACCCGGGCTACGCCGGGCACTTGCAGCACGACATCGTGAAATTAACGGTGGTAGCGTACCGCGGCGTCAACTTCGTTGGCCGATCCCATGACCACGGACACGCGCTGGTGAATCGCCTCTGGCGCCACGTCCATGATGTTCTCAAACGCGGTGGATGCTTTGCCGCCGGCCTGTTCAATCAGCATGCTCATTGGGTTGCCTTCGTACATCAGGCGTAGTTTTCCGGGCTTGGCCGGATCACGCTTGTCGTATGGGTACATAAAGATACCGCCGCGGGTCAGAATGCGGTGGATCTCAGCAACCATGGAGGCAATCCAGCGCATGTTGTAGCGCTTACCTAATGGGCCTTCTTCGCCTTGCAGCAGATCGTCCACATAGGCCTGCATTTCTGGCAACCAGAAACGCTGGTTCGACATATTAATGGCAAATTCCTGGGTGTCTGCAGGCACCTGAATGTGTTCACGCTGTAATACAAATTCGCCAATACGCGGGTCCAGTGTAAAGCTATGAACGCCATCTCCGGTGGAGAATACCAGCAGCGTCGACGGACCATACAGTACGTAGCCTGCGGCAACCTGATCTTTGCCAGCTTGCAGGTAAGTGGCTTCTGCGCCAGCGTCAGCGTTCGGTGCCGCTTTCAGGATAGAGAAAATCGTTCCTACCGTGACGTTGACGTCAATGTTGGATGAACCATCCAGCGGATCAAACAGTACCAGGTAGTCACCGCCTTCGTTGCAAGCCACCGGATCAGGTTCTTCCTCACTGGCCAGACCTTTCACGGCAGGCATGGCTGCCAGACAGTCTTTAATGAGGTCGTTAGAGATGACATCCAGCTTTTTCTGGCATTCGCCCTGTACGTTTTCTTGTTCGGCACTGCCCAGAACACCTGCCAGTGACCCCATATGCAGTCGGTGGGAGATGTCTTTGCAGGCGACCATCAGTCCGTCGATGATGCCGGCAACCTCAGGGTTGCTGCAGTGTTGGTCGAGAAAAGTGCGCAGGCGTTGCATGTGATGTCCTCTTGCTACTGGATAGTGCGACTGCGGCGGAGTCTACCTTAATCTGCCCCGGAATTCAGTCACAGCGGCCATTCTGGCTGACACTGACAGGTTTGCGCAGGAGTTGGGGCTGGTGCGAGGAGCGTGTAAACTGATCGCTCACTTTTTAAGTCCATGTTTTCAGGTCGTCATCGGGGCAGGATGAAACTCCATATATTAGGTATCTGCGGCACGTTTATGGGGTCGCTGGCGCAGTTGGCAAAAGCGATGGGGCATGAGGTGTCGGGTTCCGACGCTGGCGTGTACCCACCCATGAGTGATCAGTTAATCGCTGCGGGCATTTCGCTGACTGATGGCTTTGCGCCAGAGGGTATTCCCGCCGACGTCGATCTGGTGATTGTTGGCAACGCCATGTCCCGCGGCAATCCATCGGTGGAATACGTTCTGGAGCGCGGTATTCCGTACACCTCTGGGCCGCAATGGCTGGGCGATCATCTGCTGCAATCGCGCTGGGTATTGGCCGTGGCAGGCACCCACGGCAAAACCACCACGGCAAGCATGTTGGCCTGGGTGCTGGAGTATGCCGGCATGGCGCCCGGCTATTTGATTGGCGGCGTGCCGGAGAATTTTACCACCTCTGCGCGTTTAGGTGATTCGCCGTTTTTTGTCATTGAAGCAGATGAGTACGACACGGCGTTTTTCGATAAACGCTCAAAATTTGTGCATTATCGCCCGCGCACGCTGATCACTAATAACCTCGAATTTGATCACGCCGATATTTTTCCGGATCTGGCAGCGATTGAACGGCAGTTTCATCACTTGGTACGCACGGTGCCGGCGACGGGGCAGATTATTCTTCCGGCGGATTGTGAACCGTTGGAGCGGGTATTGGCGCAAGGCTGCTGGACCCCCGTGCAGACATTTGCTGCCGCAGCTGAGGGCAGTGAGCCTGATTCACACGCTGACTGGCAGTGGCAATTGTTATCTGCGGACGGCAGTGCCTTCGCGGTGACGTTTGAGACCCAGCGAGTCGAAGTACACTGGGGGTTAACAGGCCTTCACAACGTCAGTAATGCCGTCGCCACCATGGCGGCCGCCCGCCATGTGGGAGTGACGCCAGACATCGCCGCTCAGGCCCTGTGCGAATTCCGCTCGGTCAAACGCCGTATGGAGTGCGTTAATCCTGGTGCCGCCATTGCGGTGTATGACGACTTTGCCCATCACCCGACGGCCATTGCCACCACGTTGGAAGGCGCCCGGGCCAGCCTTATGGCAGCATCTGAGCAGGGTCGCTTGCTCGCGGTGCTGGAGCCAAGATCGAACACCATGAAACTCGGCGTGCATCAGAACGAGCTGGCCGCGTCAGTGGCCGCCGCGGATGAGACCTTCTGGTTTCAGCCAGACGGCATGGGCTGGTCTTTGGACGGCATGTTAAGTGCGCAGAATAACGCTCAGGTGTTCAATCACCACGACGCCTTAATTGCCGCGGTGGCGGCATCGGCAAAGCCTGGCGACCGAGTGGTGGTCATGTCGAATGGTGGCTTTGCTAACGTCCCACGCCGTATCGCGGCCACACTGGAGAAAGCGCATGCCTGAACGCGTACTGATCGCTGTGACCGGAGCGTCCGGTTCTGCTTATGCTCTGCGACTGGCCGAGGCTCTGTTAACCGCGGGCACTGGCGTTGACTTTATTTTTTCAAAGGCGGCGTTGCTGGTCATCGCCACGGAGACGGACCTGACGTTACCGGCCAAACCGCAGGCGCAATTGGCGGTGCTTCAAACGTATCTGGGGCACGAGGATATTCGTGTCTACGGCCGCGAAGACTGGATGGCGCCATGGGCGTCGGGGTCAGGGCAGCCGGGCCCTGTGGTGATTTGCCCCTGCAGTACCGGAACCTTATCGGCCATTGCCACCGGTGCCAGCAATAACCTGACCGAGCGTGCGGCCGATGTTGCCTTAAAAGAACGTAGGCGCTTGGTGCTGGTGCCTCGGGAGACACCGTTTTCAGAAATTCATCTGAACAACATGCTGACTCTGTCTCGCATGGGCGCGACAATTTTGCCTGCCGCTCCGGGTTTTTATCACCAACCTCAAAGCATTCAGGACCTGATTGATTTTGTGGTAGCGCGCATTTTAAACCAGCTCGGCGTCGAGCAAGCATTGATGCCTCGCTGGGGGGAATCGGCGGAG
>JAYYHP010000100.1:0-4414 GCA_036148335.1 Pseudomonadota bacterium | reverse complement strand
CACCTGAATACGGACCGAGCTGGATGGCCTCGTCCATTCTGTTCGCGGATGACGCAGAAGCACTCAGCAGCTTTGGCTACGCAAACAGTTTTGATCCGACGTCACCACAAGGCGGTGAGTACTACAGCATTGATTATCAGGTAGATACTGTCGCCAAGACCGTCATTTTCACCATGGAGTTTTATGGTGGATGCATTGATAATTTCTGTGGATGCCCCGACGGCTCGTGCGATGATATTCCGAATATCGTTGACTGATATCCGCGCTTGCTAGTCGTAAATAAAATAAACCGGCCAGATGGCCGGTTTATTTTTATCCGCGAGATACGAAACGCCTATATTCTCGCTTGCGCGCTGATGACTAATTCAGGATTAAAGCGCCATGATTTCTCCGTGATTCATCACAGAGAAATCTTCCACATCCAACCCACGTTCCTGCATCGACTCTTTCAATAACACCGGCGGCTCATCCATTTCTTCGTCGGTTAAAATGAAGGTTCCCCAATGCATACCGATGGCTTTGTCGGCATTCAGATCAAGAAACACTTGCACGGCTTCGTCAGGCGCCATGTGCGCATCTTTCATAAACCAGCGCGGGTCGTACGCGCCAATAGGAATCGTGGCCAGGTCAATGCCCGGATAAGCGGTGCCTATGTCTTTGAAGTCCTTTGAGTAGCCACTGTCTCCCGTATGAAAAAAGCGGAAGTCGGCAATATCCACCAACCAGCCAGCCCACAAAGATTGGTTGCGGTCAAAAAAGGTTCGCTGGGACCAATGTTTCACCGGCAGAGCTGTTAATCGGATGCCATCGGCTTCATAAGATTGCCACCAATCCAGCTCTACGGCGGTGTCGATACCGTAGCCTTCAAGTTCCTTTTTTAATCCCAGCGGCACCAGAAACAGCGGCGGTGCGTCTGCTTGCTGCTGATAGAGCTGGGTTAATGACGCTTCATCCAGATGATCGTAGTGATTATGTGAGATGACCACCGCATGTATCTCGGGAAGCTCTGAGATGTCTACGGGCGGCTTAACGATGCGCTCCGGACCAGCAAAACTTAACGGCGACGCACGCTCTGAAAAATGTGGATCAGTCAGGATATTCTTACCATCCACCTGCAATAAAAACGCACTGTGGCCCAGCCAGGTAATTTGAGACTGCTGGGGTGCATGCAATTGCTGGGGATCCGGTGTCAGTACTTCAAACGCCAGCGCCTTAGGCGCAGTCCGCCCCCAACGCCATTTCAGTAAATCAGTGAAGGATTTACTGATGGCCTGACCATCGGTATTCACAAAGGTGCCATCAGGGCGATGGTGTGCCGGTCGCTCAGTGGCGTCCGGTGCTTCAGGAATAGCGGTACAGGCCAGACTAACGATGGCCAGCGTGGCCAATGAGAGTGATCGATACATGAGGGTGCTTTTCGTAAAACAAAAGCACAGATTCGTTGATTAAGGTTAGGCTTGCAACCTCAGCAACAGTCTGTTGCTTGCGAGAAACTTTTACAGCTGCCACACAGATCGCCAGCCGAGCCAACACCACAGCACCTCCCCTAGTATCACTACTTCCCAACTACGAAGCTTCATGTAGCTGTCAGGATTCACCCACATGTCACTGGCATCGACTCTCTCCAGCATCCAGTAGGTCACCGAACCGGGTAAAACCGCCGTTCACGGATGATTTACCACTTTCGCAACGCAAACCTTCCAACAGCTTGTCTGATGTCAGGCGGAAACTGTCATTATCGTGCATTCAGGGCGTGAGAGACCCAACATGAGTAACTACCATGCTTTTAATAACAAACATGCAGAATATTTAAGTTAATACCCCGTAATACGCCACTGTCGTCGCCTCGAATCCGATCCTTTGGCCAACCCAGTACACTGCTCCCAAAAAAAGGATTCACCATGTCACGACTCTCTCTCGGCTTGCGTCTCGCGACCGTTTCTGCCGTTGCCGTTTTGTCCAGCGGATGCATTCTCAAAGATATTCCTCTGGGCACTGGTTACGCCGCTAAATACATGTGCTCTGGTCTGTGGGTCAGTGGTCTGAATGAAGATCGCCTACGAGACGACTACATCGCGCCTCAGGTATCTCCCTTACCGCTTATCTGGGAGTTCGATATTGATTACTCAATGCAGACTGTGAGCGTGCGCGACCGCCTACTCGGACAAACAAACCGTCATACCGCCTATTTCCGCGAAGGCATTGGTTGCACGCTGGTGCAGGACGAAGCACTCAGTACGCTTGATGACCAGGCGCCTGAGCTCGTCTCACCTCCGACACTCAACCCATTTACTGCCTGGCCACATGGCAGCAGTAGCATTGCGGAGCTCAGTCCCTACTTTGATCACAATGCACTGGATCAGGCGCTGGAATCTGCGTTCGTCGACACCGATGAAGAGGCACCGCGTAATACGTTAGCGGTCGCTGTCGTACATCGTGGAACCTTGGTCGCAGAGCGCTACGCGGACCACATTGACCGTGACACCCCACTGCTCAGCTGGTCCATGGCCAAAACCATTACCGCCATGGGCATTGGTGCGCTCGTAAGTGAGCAACGATTGAACCCTGCGGCCCCAGCCCCCGTCGATGCTTGGGCCGGCACCGAAAAAGCAGGCATTACGCTAGAACACCTGCTGCACATGTCCGCCGGTTTGCAGTGGAATGAAGCGGCACAAGGCGATGATCCGGATCAAGGCTATGGCTTATTCGAAGTCAGCGATATGGCGGCTTACTACGCCGATAAACCGGTTGAGAGTGCACCGGGCACCGTTTTTAACTATTCGACGGGGCAAAGCAATCTGTTAGCGCGTATTGCTCAGCAGGAAGTGGGCGGCACCTTAAATGACTACTATCAATTCATTAACCAAGCGCTGTTTCAGCCGCTGGGTATTACCAGTGCGGTCGTAGAGTTTGATGTGAGTGGTCATCCTGTTGGTGGCGCCTTTCATTACCTGACAGCTCGAGACTGGGCACGCCTGGGGTTATTGCTGCAACGTGGCGGTGACTGGTTTGGTGAGCAAGTGCTGTCGGCTCAGTGGGTCTCAGCCATGACCCAACCTTCTCCAGCGAACCCTTCCTATGGTTATCAGACCTGGCTTAATACGGATCAGGCATTCTGGCCGAGCTTGCCTGCCGGAACATTTGCCATGCGTGGCTTCCAGGGACAGGTAGTGATGATTATTCCTGAGCACGAACTCGTGATTGTCCGTGCTGGGGTGACCTTCACCGGTGACGAAGGGGCTGGCATTGAAGCCCTGGCGCAAGACATTATTCGCGCCAAGGCACCAAGATAACGGTCACTGACGAAGCCGTCAGCGCAGAGCCCTCACGACGAGGAGGGCTCACCAACCTTTAATAAGCTGGCTTTTGCGTCGCCGAACATAATCTGTAACTGCATTTGTTGCACCCGGCGCCCACGTTGCGCTAACCAGGATTTACCGCCCGGAATCACCCGCGCGACGGCCTGAACCAGAAAATTAGTGGGCGTAAATATCAGCGGAAACCAAGGCAGTGCCGATGACGGCAGCCCCAGCGCCTTGCATCCTTCCCGTCCCACAAAGAAACGCACAATGCTCAGGTGTACCTGCCGGTGCCAACGGGCACTCCACTGCCCTCGCCACGGTAAAGACAGGGCTCCGATTCGGATGAAATCTGGGTAATGACGCCCTAACGGTTCGTCCAATAAGGCGCGTCCCAACTGGGCCGAGGTCTCATCCGCCGTCGCCTGACTCAGCAAGTTGCGGTACAGGGCAATGCGGCCTGCTTGCTCATCATCGACCAGTAAGTGCTCATCCACGCCCATCAGCCAAGCGTTGTAACGCCACAAATGCATGACCGCATCTGCATCCTGTCGGCTGACCGGTGTGCCCAACAGGCGCTGCCCCAACAAGAACATCACAGAAAAAGCCAGATACGTCACCTGCATGTCTAGCTGGTTTACCGGCAACCCCAGATAGTCATGATCCCAGTCCTCGCGTAAACGTAATTGACGGCGAACCATGGCATGAATCAGTCGTACTTTTAATGTCCCCCGCCAGCCAGCCTGTCCGGGCAACAGCGCACCGGACTCAGTGCAATCCATCCACCACTTGGTGGTCTCTGCGACGCGTCTCGCTGCTCCCTTTTCCAAAGCACCGGTACGCACCAACGTCTGGTTGATCGCACTCGCCTGATACCCAGCCATCAGGCCGAAATCCCGCAAGACTCGCATCCCCGTGCGACCTGAACACGCAATGACCTCGCACGCCCGGTCCAGCTTCTCGGGAACCACCCAGTCCGGAAGTGTCTGGGTTGCATTCAACAAGGCATGGATCTCGGCGGAGTCGCTCGACGCTGATTTGCTCGGCTTATCATGCTTCTCGCCATTCAACTCGCCATTTAACTCGCCGGCCGCCTCATCATCGATTTCACCAGC
>JAYYHP010000099.1:0-2303 GCA_036148335.1 Pseudomonadota bacterium | reverse complement strand
CCCTGTCAACGAATCGAGTTGCCGGATGATTGGCAGCGTCTGACCGTGACCGACGAAGACAGCGGTCAGGACTGGATTTTCGAGCGCTCCTGAATGCCCATTATTTTAGGAATTGACCCCGGTTCCCGAGTCACCGGTTTCGGTGTCATTAATGCGCCCGGCGGACAGAAAGTCGAATACATCACCAGTGGTTGTATCCGTGCTGGCACGGGGCCACTTCCTGAGCGCTTGCAGACAATTTATCAGGGAGTTTCCCAGCTGATAGAGGAATACTGCCCGCAGGAGTTTGCCATTGAGCAAGTGTTTATGGGGCGTAATGCCGACTCCGCCCTAAAGCTCGGGCAGGCCCGCGGCGTGGCTATTCTGGCGGCGCAACTGCAATCCTTACCCGTGCATGAGTACGCGCCCAGAACCATCAAGCAAGCGGTGGCAGGCACCGGCGCTGCGGACAAAGCCCAGGTACAATACATGGTGCAACGCCTGTTAAAGCTCCCCGGATTGCCCCAGTCCGACGCGGCTGATGCATTGGCGATCGCTTTGTGTCACGCCCATACCAACGCCAGTCTGATCGCACAGGCTGGATTAAAAACCTACCGTCGTGGCCGGGCGTCCTGACAGCCAGCTTCCTCCTAACCATCATATTGCCAAGCTGAGTGGTGTTTCCGTTCTACATTTCCGTTCTATTTGTAGCGGGAATTACTGCATCTCCATTTGCTGGGTGCAGAATTGCTGGTAGTCTAGTCTGGTTAAATTTCCAGGCGAATGTAAGACATGATCGGCCGATTACAGGGCTTCCTCCTCGAAAAACAAGCTCCCGAATTATTAATTGACGTACAAGGCGTTGGCTACGAAGTGCAGGCGCCACTGTCAACCTTTGCGGTTCTTGGCGCTCCCGGCGAACCCGTCACCCTCTATACCCATCTGGCAGTACGTGAAGATGCGCACCAGTTGTACGGCTTCAGTGATAAATCGCAGCGAACCTTATTTCGCACGCTGATTAAGGTCAGTGGGGTCGGCCCAAAGCTGGCGTTGGCCATCCTGTCCGGTATGGACGTTAACGCCTTTGCCAACTGCGTTCACAGTGAAGACGTAAAATCCCTGACTCGCTTACCCGGTGTGGGTAAGAAAACGGCCGAGCGTTTAATCGTCGAAATGCGTGACCGCCTGAAAGAGTGGCAAGCGCCGGCACCGCTCTGGGCCATGGCCGACCAGGAAGAGAAAAACAGTGCTGATCAGGCGCTCGCCGAGGCAGAAAGTGCACTGGTGGCCCTGGGATATAAGCCACAGGATGCCAGCAAAATGCTGATGAAGGTGGCTGATCAATGCAGTACCCCCGAAGAGATGATCCGATTGGCACTGCGTAACAGCCTGGGTGGCCAATGATCGAAACCGACCGCTTTATCACCGCCACGCCACAGCGTGGCGAAGAGAAACAGGACCGGGCGATCCGTCCAAAACTGTTGGCCGATTATGTTGGGCAGCCTCATGTGCGTGAGCAGATGGAAATCTTCATTGGTGCTGCAAAGGTCCGTAACGAAGCGCTCGATCACACCTTAGTGTTCGGGCCTCCGGGGCTGGGTAAAACGACGTTGGCCAACATCATTGCCGAAGAAATGCAGGTTCAGATTAAGTCGACCTCAGGTCCGGTATTGGAAAAAGCCGGTGATCTGGCCGCCATCCTTACCAGTCTTGAAGAAGGCGATGTGCTCTTTATCGATGAAATTCATCGCATGAGCCCCGCCGTAGAAGAAGTCCTGTATCCAGCGATGGAAGACTACCAGCTCGATATTATGGTGGGAGAGGGCCCAGCGGCGCGTTCGATGAAAATCGACTTACCCCCGTTTACTTTGGTCGGCGCGACGACGCGCGCAGGCTTGTTGACGTCACCACTGCGTGATCGTTTTGGCATTGTGCAGCGACTCGAGTTTTATAACATTCACGACCTCAGCCATATCGTCAGTCGTTCGGGCCGTCTTATGGAACTGGAAGTCGAAGACGCTGGCGCTCAGGAAGTGGCGCGTCGAGCGCGTGGAACGCCACGAATTGCCAACCGGTTGTTACGTCGGGTCCGGGATTACGCACAGGTAAAAGCCGACGGCACCGTCACCAAAGAAGTCGCCGATCTGGCGCTGAACATGCTCAATGTTGATGCGCAGGGGTTCGATCATATGGACCGTCGCTTGCTGTTAACCCTGATGGAAAAGTACGACGGTGGCCCTGTGGGCGTAGAAAGCCTGGCGGCTTCCATTGGGGAAGAACGGGACACGATTGAGGATGTTCTCGAACCTTATCTGATGCAGCAG
>JAYYHP010000098.1:0-6317 GCA_036148335.1 Pseudomonadota bacterium | reverse complement strand
CCGCCAGCAAACACCACAGGGCGCCAATCACCCGGCCACGGTACTCCAATAAAAATGGCCATAAGGTGTTCAGCCAGTGACGTATGCGCAGTTTGTCAGGCATGTCGGCGGGCGGGCTGTGAAAACTGCGCATTTTAGGAGTACTCTGTAACTATGCAGACAGCCGAGAGAATAAGGTTGCAGATCGAGTGATTCAACGTATTTCCCGCCTGAACGCCGCGCTCCCAGAGCTGGCCGAACTCGAAAGCCTCATTACTGAGGGCAAGTCCTACCTGCGCATTCGCGTCCCGGAGCACATTCAGTACAAAGGTGAACACCTGCCGTTCTACGTGCTTGAGATGGGCAGCACCGCGCCAGAGGCACCGGTGCTGGCTTTGGTCGGCGGCGTACACGGGGTCGAGCGCATTGGCTCGCAGGTGATCCTGTCTTTCCTGAAGAGCCTGATACGACGCCTGCACTGGGACCCATCCATCCATGAGCAACTGGAACATGTGCGTCTGCTGATCATCCCAATGGTCAACCCCGGCGGCATGGCAGAGAACACCCGCTGCAACCCCAATGGCGTCGACCTGATGCGTAACGCCCCGGTAGAAGCCGAAGGAAAAACCCCGTGGCTGGTGGGTGGACAGCGCATCAGCCCATCACTGCCCTGGTATCGCGGCGCCGTGGGTGCGCCCATGGAGCCGGAGTCACGCGCATTGTGCGATGCCGTACACCATGCGCTCAAAGGGCAAAAATATTGCCTGAGTCTGGACTGCCACTCTGGCTTTGGTACTCGCGATCGGTTGTGGTTTCCCTACGCAAAAAGTACTTCACCCTGGCCGGGCATCGGCGCGGCACACGTACTGACCGGACTGTTTGAACACAGCTTCCCACATCACGATCAGTACCTGTTTGAACCACAAGCACACAGCTACACGACTAACGGCGATCTGTGGGACCACCTGTACGACGGTTACCGTGAACAACAACCCGACGGCTGTTTTATTCCTATGACCCTGGAAATGGGCTCGTGGCTATGGGTGAAAAAGAACCCTCGCCATCTCTTCCGCTATCACGGCCTGTTTAATCCTGTGCTGCCGCACCGCCACCAACGGATTTTGCGCCGCCATCTGGTGCTGCTGGACTTTCTGATGTCTGCCACCCGCACCATGCCGCAATGGGCACCACAGACGCAATCAGAACAGGCGACCGCCCTCGAGGCCGCTATCCGGCGCTGGTATCCCGGCCACGATGGAAAATTCACCACAGCAGTGTGAAGCCGCAACGGCTTCCGCTACACTGTGCGCCGCTATTCGATTTTTGGATTTTTCATCGTCATGCCCATGCCCCGCTCTGCTCGTCGCTCATCTTTCCTGGGTTCAACCCTACGCGCCATCACGCTTGCCTGCCTGACTCTGGGCACGTCGACCGCGTTGGCTGACATCAGTGCTGACCTTGGCCTGAGTACCGAATTTGTTCGCGACGGCATCAGCCAGAATGGCGGCAACATTACATGGCAAGCAGGGTTAACGGGCACGCACAGCAGCGGCCTGTACGCCGGCGCTTGGGGCAGCGGCATCGATCATCGTACCCGCGACACCCTCCACAGCGAGTGGGATCTCTACGCCGGCGCTAACTTGCCGGTAACAGGTAAATGGTCCCTCGACGCCAGCCTGTCGCGCTTTACCTTCCATGGTGACGCGGAGCGTCGCGGCGATGCCTACAACGAAACCGCGCTACGCCTGCTCTGGAGCAACCACGTCACTCTGGGCTATCGCGTAGGGAACGGTTATTTCGCCAGCGATTACAACTTGCATACTCTGGAAACGGCCTACACCTTCCAGAGCGGTTCGTTTTCCATCGAAGTGTACGGCGCCAACCACCGCCTCGATGGCAGCGATGAAACCACCAATTTTGGTAGCGCCAGTGCCGATGATTACTGGCACTTCCGCGTCGGCGTGGCTCGCAGCTGGAACCAATGGGACTACCGCCTGACGCTGGATAAAACCAACCTCGGTGGTGAGTTTGACGCAGGCACCATGCTGCATTTCAGCGCCCACCGTTATTTCCGTCTCTGGTAATGCCTGACGCTCGCCCAACGCTGGTCTTTCTACGCGGATTAATACGCAGCCGCTACCACTGGGCGGGGTTTCCACAGCGCTTCAGTGACTACCCCGTTATTGAAGCCGAGCTGCCCGGCAACGGCTATCGTTACGATGCGCTGACCCCAGCCACCATTCCTGCCATGATGCTGGAGATTCGCCAGCAAGTACGCGCCCAGGTCGACGGCCCCATCGTAATCATCGCCATTTCCATGGGTGGCATGATAGCGACTGAGTGGGCACGCCAGTTTCCTGAAGAAATTCAGGCCATGCACCAGATCAACACCAGCCTCGCCAACCTGTCATTCCCCTGGGAGCGCATGAGTGCCTCTGGCTTCTTCCGCCTGATGGCGTGCGCCGGCCGTCGCTTGCCTCTGGAGCGGACCATCTATTCTCAAACAATCAATCGTGAGGTTGATAACACTGAGGTAGCGCAGTGGCTCGACTTTGCCCAAGCCCACCCTCTGCAGTGGCGAAACGTCTTCGTACAATTGATTGCCGCCAGTCGCTATCGCGGGCCACTGTCGAGCCCGATTCAGGATGTGTGGTTTTACAACGCCGCGGGCGATCGACTGGTACGCCCGGAATGCACTGAGCGCATTGCCGCGCGCTGGCACAAACCGCTGATTACGCACCCAACGGCTGGACATGACCTGCCCGTAGACGCCCCAGACTGGTTAGAGTCGCAACTCCGGCGGAATCTCTCCCACGGCTGAAGGGGCATTTGGCTCGGATTCGTTATCCGCACTAATCGCTGTCTCTTCCTCTGAATTCGCATCGGCATCAGCCCCAGATTCAACAACCAGCGAATGCCAATCAACGCAGGGATAAGCGGCTAAGCACAGCGGTGGAAAAGTATCCTGTTGCAGGAAAATACGGTCTTGCAGTTCAGCGCCGCGAGGGAAGCTCAATGCACCGTCGTCTTCGATAAACAGAGGTAGGCTGGCGACGTTCTGGTAGTAACCCAACAACTGCTCACCATCAAATATCAACACACTGAAATACTGGCGATAGTCACTGCCGCGCACGCGCTCCAGACCAATCAGCGTGCGGTCGCCGTGAATGCCAAAATAATAATAGGAGTTAACGTGGTCGGCTTCAGCGTCTGAGATCAATGGCGAATTCATCGATTCCAGCAGCTGCTCAGCGGTTTGCGGCGTCACACCGCCAGAGTGGCGATACGACGCAGCGTCTTGTGGCTCCAGCGCCAGCAGCGATGGAGCAAAGCACGATAGCAACAACAGAGTGAGTGTGGCTGCAGTGCGCATAACGTCCTCAGGGCTGAGTCAGTTCCAGTTTGGTACCCAGATACTTCTCGAGATCCGGTAATACAAATGCGTCGTCTTCTGAAACGAAGCTGACCGATACGCCTTTGGCCCCGGCGCGCCCAGTACGTCCGATACGGTGAACGTAATCTTCCGGGTCTTCCGGCAAGGTGTAGTTAATCACGTGACTGACACCGTCCACATGGATACCACGACCCGCAACATCCGTTGCCACCATGATATTCACGCGACCGTTACGGAAACGCTCCAGTGTGCGTACCCGCTTATCCTGACTGACCTCCCCAGACAACAGCACGGCCACGTGGCCGTTTTTATTCAGCTTGTCACAGAGATTGCGGGTCAGATCACGGCGATTCGCAAAGATAATCAAACGTTCTGGTTTTTCTTCATTCAGCACACGCTCCAGCAGAGAGTACTTCTCGGCCTCGGACACCAGATACAGTTTTTGATCAACCCGATCGGTAGTGACCTGCTCAGGTTCAATTTCCACTTTCAGTGGGTCCACCGTCCACTGATCAATCAGCAAACGCACATCGAAGTTAAAGGTCGCTGAGTACAGCAGGGTTTGACGGTGCGACTTGGGCGGTGTGGCGCGGACGATACGTTTCACATCCGGAATAAAGCCCATGTCGAGCATGCGGTCGGCTTCATCGAGGACGACCACTTCCACCTGATCCAGGTAGACATCCTGACTGCGCATGAAATCGATCAGACGCCCCGGCGTTGCAACCAGCAGGTCGACCACATGATCGCGCAGCATCTGACGCTGCGAGTCGTAGTTCATACCACCCACAACTGTGACGACGTTAAGCCCTGTGTGTCTGGCCAGACCTTCGGCATCTTTACCAATCTGCAGCGCCAGCTCACGCGTCGGCGCAATTACCAGCGCACGGGGTTCACTGGCAAAACGTTCTTTGACTTCCACTGTCAGCAAGCGATTAAGAATGGTCAGCAGGAAGGCCGCTGTTTTACCGGTCCCGGTTTGCGCCTGACCAATAATATCCCGGCCGGTCAAAGCTGCCGGTAAGCTGCCCGCCTGAATCGGAGAACAGTATTGAAAGCCCTGCTCATGGATACCGCGCATGACGGTGTCTGGAAGCTGCAGATCGTGAAAGCGGGTTTTGCCTTCTTCCGGCGCTACCTGAAAATCAGCCAGTGACCATGGCGTTTCCGGCGCCGTCGCGGCGGTTTTCTGATGAGACTGGCGCTTACCGCCGTGAGCATTACGGTTGCCGCCTTTGGTCTTCTTGGCACCGTTTTTAGCCTTATTATTGGCTGCTGCGCCCTTGCCCTTAGGCTGCGCATTACCCTGCTTCGTGTTGGCACCGTTTGATGCACCTTTGGCCGGCGTCTCTGCCTGACGCTTAAATAGCTTTTTTAACAATTCCTGCTCCGATCAGATTCTTTCCGGCACAAAGAGGTGTGCACCAAATTCTTGATGGCGTTGATAATAATCTAATAGCGCCCGTTTTAATATCTCGGCCCGTTCTGGCAACCCATCCTGCAGATACACAGCGACCTGTTTCAGTACCGCCGCGGCAAAAGCTGCTTGCCCGGCAGCCACAGCCTCAGGGTCCCCATCGAGGTTATCGGTACTGATGTAAAAGCGCCGACCACACGCTTCGGAGAGAATCCATTCCAATGCCTGAGGTTTGACCTCAACCTGCTCAAACTCACGCTGACGTGCCGGCGAGCGGCCGTCAGGCTCATACCAGTAGCCATAATCTGGCAGCTGGCGCCGAGCACGCCCCGCAATGCACCAGTGCGCAATTTCATGCAAGGCAGAACCGTAAAAACCATGGGCGAAAATCACCCGATGCCATGGCACCGTGGCATCCGCCGGACAATATTCAGGGTCGCCATCGCCCGCCAGCAAGCGCGTGTTCTCAGAGTCTGCAAACAAGCCGTCAAATAAAGCGATCAGATCAGCCACCTTCAGATGGGACTCATCGTGCTCGGTTGTGGCAACGACGTTCGACTCCGACTGCCTCGGCTCTTCAGACACCCTTGCCGTTTCAGACTTCCTTGGCATTGCTGCAGACGTCATGACGGACACCCGTGTTCACAGGCCGTCAGCGTGGACATAAGTAGAAGGCAAGTCGGCTCAATAATTGTGGTGGTCACTACTATATTTCACTGGTCGTTCGTTACACATGGCGGCACAATGCGCCGATCATTATACGTACTACGAAGCTGACTGGCATTATGGCGTTCAACTCTGACGAAACCCGGGCAATTCTGCGTCTGACTGGCCCTATTCTGGCTACGCAATTGGCTCAGGTCGGCATGGGCACAGTCGATACCTTGATGTCGGGGTATGTCAGCACCGAAGATCTTGCCGCCGTCGCCATTGGCAGTGCTATCTGGACGCCCGTATGGCTATTTCTGGCTGGCGTGATGGTGGCGTTATCCCCTGCCATTGCCAAAGTAGCCTCCTCCTCACACGCCAATGCGTCAGGGCGTATTGCTCAGATACTGTCATCCGGAATAGCGCTCGGGGTTATTACCGGTACTGTACTGGCGATCATTACGGCACTGGCGGGCTACGTTATGCCCAGCTACATCGATGACGCGCGCACCGGCCTGATCGCCCGCGACTATTTATACGCCATTGCCTGCGCCATGCCCGCTTCCGGGATGTTTCTGGCGCACCGTTTTCATGCCGAAGCCGTGGATCAAGCCCACCATGTGACCCGCATCATGCTGTTGGGGCTGCTGATCAATATTCCGATTAATGCCGTCTTTATATACGGTTGGTTTGGCCTGCCTGCGTTGGGCGGCGTTGGCTGCGGCATCGGTAGCGCCATTGTCGTCACCTTTATGACACTGGCATTGCATTGGGACAGTCATCGCTACCGCGGTGAACAGAGTGTGCGCCTGGCACGTGTGGCAGTGCTGGCGCAACGCAGTGACATTCTATCGCTGGCGCGAGTCGGCGTACCGATTG
>JAYYHP010000097.1:0-4398 GCA_036148335.1 Pseudomonadota bacterium | reverse complement strand
TCAAATCCTTCTGCGCTCTGTGTGGTTTTCAGGGTCGCAAACGGACGATTTAATCCGGGACCACTGGTCACACCGCAATGAATTTCATAGCCAGTAATGTCGGTTTTTTGATCGTTAATCAGTAACTGTCCTGAGACTTGTTTTAACTGTTTTTCCGGCGCCAGTGTGGTCGAGATTTTTAATAAGCCAAGTCCTGACGATTCACCGCTATCTGCCTGATTAACCGGGGTGTACGCTGACTCAATGCCCAGTGGATCAGCCAAGCGACTACCCAGCATCTGAAACCCACCACAGATACCCAACACTTTTCCGCCATAGCGCAAATGACGAAGCAGCTGCACCTCCCAGCCCTGCGCTCTGAAAAAGTCGAGATCTGCCCGAACGTTTTTACTGCCAGGCAAAATAATCAAATCCGCGCCCTGCAAGGAGCCGCCCTCTGGGACGTATTCCAGCGTGACGTTGGGATGCGCCAACAGCGGCTCGAAATCAGTGTGATTGCTGATGCGTGGCAGCACCGGAATTTTGATGCGAACTCGCGGGACTGAGTTTGAGCCTGAGTTGACTTTATCGCTGCCTGACGCGCTGTCGTCAGACGCTTGATAAATGGCGTCTTCGGCGTCCAGGTGCAACCCGGTGAGGTAAGGCACAACGCCCAACACCGGCCGCTGAGTATGGTTTTCCAGCCAATCCAGACCATCCTGCAACAACCCAAGGTGGCCACGGAATTTATTAATAATAAAGCCCTTGATCCGCGCCTGCTCCGACGGCGCCAGTACATTCACTGTGCCGGTGAGATGCGCAAACACACCGCCCCGGTCAATGTCCGAGATCAGCAACACCGGACAGTCGACGGCCTCGGCAAACCCCATATTGGCAATGTCGTTGGCACGCAGGTTTACTTCCGCTGGACTGCCCGCACCTTCAACCAGCACCACATCGTATTGGTGCGTCAGACGATAATAAGCCGCCAGCACCGAATCGAATGCCAGAGCTTTAATATTGCCAAACTGCTTGGCTTCCAGATCGCTCACCATGCGACCGTTAATAATGACTTGAGAGGTCATGTCTGACGCCGGCTTTAACAGCACCGGGTTGAGGTCCGTGGTTAACGGCACACCGGCGGCAATCGCCTGCAACGCTTGGGCACGTCCGATTTCTCCACCGTCGTCCGTCACGGCGCTGTTCAGCGCCATGTTCTGTGGCTTAAACGGCGCCACGGAAATGCCACGACGCGCCAACACCCGACACAGTGCCGTGACACACAGGCTTTTACCGGAGTCTGAGGTCGTCCCCTGAATCATCAGGGTGCCTATTACCGGCGTGTCAGTGGTTGCGGTCATGACATCTCCTCGCTCATATCTGTCTCGCGCGAGCCAGTGCTAGTCGAGCCTGTGCCTCCTGAGCCGTCTCTGTCGTCACCCGCTTTCACCACCAGCGGATATCCGGCAACGACTAACGTCACCTGCGAGGCCAGCCGCGCCAGCGCCTGATTCAGCCAACCGGCCTCATCCACAAAGCGCCGACTTAATTCACCCAGCGGCACAATGCCACTGCCCACTTCGTTCGAGACCATCACCAGCGATAAACGTGCTTTGCTGACTTCCTCCAGCAGGGCCGCCTTTTCACGTTCCCAGCCATCGGCGTCGTCTGCGCACAACCAGTTGGTCAGATACAGCGTCAGGCAATCCACCAGCACGGCCTGACCATCCGGTAACGCCGCGAGCGTGGCCGCTAACGCACGAGGCTCTTCAATCACCGTCCAATCAATCGTGCTACCGTCTCTATTGGGCGTGGCGCGATCCGCTTGATGGCGAGCAATACGAGCCGCCATTTCCTCGTCACCGGCGGTCGCGGTGGCAACATAGACCGCCGCAGTTTCGATTTTTTCGTCTGTTCTGTTTTTTTCGTCTGCCTTGTTTTTTATGTCAGCCCTGTTTGCACGATTTTCATGGCGAAAAAACAGCGACTCGGCGTACCGGCTTTTTCCAGAGCGTGCGCCGCCCAATACCAAATGCATCATTAGCCGACTCCCACTTCATTTGCCGCGACAGTCACCAGGCTGACCCACACAAAATACACCAATAATTCACCCACCTGCTGCACAGCGCCCAACACATCGCCAGTAATGCCACCCAGCTGACGGCGGCTGCTGATCATCGCCACCATCCCCCACGCCAGTAACACAAGGCTTACCGTTAACGCTAACTGAGCACCGCTGACGCCAGACGACGCTCCAACACAAAACAATAGAGCCAAAGCCGGCATTGCCACACCCACGGCAATCACAGCATCCCCCATGCTGGAGGACTCTGCCAAAGGCTTAGATTTGGAGGTTTCTGCAACTGCGACGTAAGGCAATATCTGAATCAGAACGACAGGAACCACCCGGCTTAATGGATGAGCCAGCAGCAAGGCGAGGGCTGGCATCCAACCCGACGTTGCCTCGGCGAGACTGAATAACGCGGCGAATTTCAGAGTCAGTGCTGCCCACAACCCGGCCGCACCGTAAGTGCCGAGACGCGAGTCTTTCATAATGGTCAGCTTCTGCTCGATGGTCCAACCACCGCCCAGCCCATCACAGGTATCGGCCAACCCATCTTCGTGAAAGCATCCGGTTAACAACAGCCCCACCACCATCGTCAGAGCAATGGCCAGCGCCGGAGGAAACAGCAGCAATAATCCCAGATACGCCAGCGCCGACAAGCCGCCAATCAGCCAGCCTACCAGCGGAAAATAGCGAATCGCGCGATTGAGTTGCTCCTGCGAAAATTCGACCGACGCTGGCATCGGAATGCGGGTAAAAAATCCCAACGCAATCCAGAATAAATTCACCTCGCGGTGGATCATACTTCGGTCACTCCCGCATCCGCGAAACTGGCCATGTCGTTATAAAACGCCGCCGCGGCTTTTAACAAAGGCAAGGCCAGCGCCGCGCCGGTGCCCTCACCCAAACGCAACGATAAATCGAACAACGGGCGCGCTTGCAGTGCGGTTAATGCCAACGCATGAGCCTGTTCTTCCGAACGATGGCAAAACACCATGTACTCGCGAACTTCAGGCGCCAGACGTACCGCTGCTAACGCCGCGGCGGTCGCAATAAAGCCATCGACCAGCACCACCGAGCGCATTTGCGCGGCACCAATCATGGCGCCCACCATCTGTACCATCTCAAAGCCACCGAGAGACGCCAGAATGACACCGACGCTGTCGGCCTCCGGCAACTGTGCATGGCGCTCTAACGCCTGTTCGATGAGTTGGGTTTTGCGCATCAACACCTCATCACTGATGCCGGTGCCACGCCCAACGGTCTCGCTGGCTGGGCGTTGTAATAAGGCACTCAACACCGCCGCAGCCGCCGAGGTGTTGCCGATGCCCATTTCACCAAAACCGAAAACATTGGTGCCTTGCTCCGCTTGCGCAGTAATTAGTGCCGCGCCCTTGGATAGCCCGACATGACACTGCTCCAGAGTCATGGCTGGCTCGCGTGAAATATCCTGCGTGCCCTGCCCCAGCGATGCTTCCACCACGGCAGGATGATTGACCGACGCCAACATGCCTGCATTCACCACCGTCAGCGCCATGTCGGCCGAGCGGCAAAAGCAATTAATCGCGGCACCGCCATTGGCAAAATTCATCACCATTTGTTGCGTCACTTCTGAGGGCGCAATGCTCACACCCGCACTGGCAATGCCATGATCGGCTGCAAAGACCCACATCTGCGGGCGTTGTAATTGAATCTGAGCCTGTCCGTCGGGTGCGGTAATCAAGGCGAGCTGACGCGCCAGATGCTCAAGTTCACCGAGCGCCCCCGGCGGCTTGGTTTTGCCATCGATACGCGCCTGAATGCTAGCCACGGCCGCACCGTCTAATGCCTTTACCGAACCACCGAATACGTCAAACATCACTTTTTATTCCTGCACAATGGGTCTCTGAACGACCGCAAAAAACGCGGGCAGTACACACCCTGAGCGTTTAACTACGCTCGTGACGACCTTTTAAAATTAAAAAGAAAAACACACTGCCCAATGCCGAGGTTACGATGCCGACCGGCAAGACCTGATCCGTCAGCAGCGCATTGGCCAGATAATCGACCCACACCATAAACACGCCGCCCAACAGGGCCGATATCAACAATAATTGCGGCAAACGTGCGCCAACTAACAACCGGCAAATGTGCGGAATCATCAACCCGACAAATCCAATGCCGCCTACCTCAGCCACCAGCACGGCGGTCATGGCAGAACATAACAGCAGCATGGATAAACGCAGAGCGGACACAGGGACGCCCAAGGCAGAGGCACTGTCATCGCCGAGCTGCAACACCTGCAGCCAAGGCGCAAACAGTAAAAACACCAGCAAACACAGACACAGGAAAATCACCGGTAACATCAGGCTGTC
>JAYYHP010000096.1:0-2903 GCA_036148335.1 Pseudomonadota bacterium | reverse complement strand
CCAGGTGTCCTGCCACTGACCGTCAACCAACAAACCCATGTGTGTCTCCCGACGTACCATTACCAAACTTCGTATAAGGTTAGCAGCGCGCGCGAAAGACAAAAACTGGGTTACTGGAACAGTGTCTTTCGGCCTTGGCGTCGCTGTCTCTTGCTGGGTTCTTTCTTGCTGGGTTATTTTTAATTGGTTCGATGACTGCAATCAGAACTTAGTTAAGCATCGGAATCAGGTGCCGCAGAACGTACGTAGCACCTTCTGTTCAGGAGTGGGGGGTAACTCGTAGTCGGTCAGTTGCGGGTCATCCGTATACGGCGCGCTTAACGCTTCGACTAAGGCATGAAACGGGGCAAAGTCCTCGTCTTCTGCGGCACGGATAACGGCCGCCACTTGATGATTACGAGGAATGCGCGCAGGGTTAGCCGCTTGCATTTGCTGCACTGTGAGCGCCGCGTCCTGCGTTGCAATTACGGCGTGCCAGTCTTGCAGCCATTCGGTCAATGCCTGTCGATGAGGGGCGTTGTCAGTGCTTTCGGTCAGCTCAAACAGAGCCAGCACTGGGCTGAAGTCGCCGCTCACACACTGGGCTAACCGGCGGAAAAACAGGGTAAAGTCGAGTCGGTTGGCGTCGAGCAGATCAATCACTCGGGTAAATAATTCACCGTTAGAAGGGGTATCGCTTAGCTCGTTTGTCTCTGGCTTTGGCGCCAGTAATCCGAGTTTGCGTGCCATGCCTTGTTCCCAGGCGTGCTGGTGCCAGTCTGAATAGCGCTTCAGTACGTCGGTGGCTAACTCGACGGCGACGGATTCATCATCACTGAACAGAGGCAACAGCGCCTCCGCCAGGCGCGCGAGATTCCATTGTCCGATGGCGGGTTGATTCTGGTAGGCGTAACGCCCCTGAGTATCGATGGAGCTGAAAACCGCGTTGCGCTGAAAGGCATCAATGAATGCACACGGCCCGTAGTCGATGGTTTCGCCACTGATGGTCATGTTGTCGGTATTCATCACGCCGTGTACAAAACCAAGGTTCATCCACTGTGCGATCAGGCTCGCTTGTCGCTTGGCGACGGCGCTAAAAAAGGCCAGATACTTTGTTTCAGGTTGACTCGATATTGAGTCATCGGTCGAGTGCGGTTGCTCGAGAATGTCCGGGAAATGACGTTCTATCGCGTGATCGGCGAGTACCTTCAGAGCATCGATATCTCGCTCAGTTTTGCGCTGTAAGGCTAGGTACTGGAAATTACCCACACGTATGTGGCTGCTGGCTACGCGGGTAAATACCGCACCCGGTTCGCGTTGCATACGTACTACATGATCGCCCGAGGCGACGACGGCCAGCGCGCGGGTGGTTGGTACACCCAAGGCGTGCATGGCTTCGCAGAGAATGTATTCACGCAGCGCGGGTCCCATGGGTGAGCGTCCGTCGCCACTACGAGAAAAAGGCGTGCGCCCGGCGCCCTTTAATTGCACGTCCATTAATTGCCCGGAACCATGCTGACACTCGCCCAGCAGAATGGCGCGACCGTCACCCAGGTTGGGGTTTAAGTGCCCGAATTGATGGCCACTGTAGGCCATGGCGATTGGGGTTGCCTGCTCGGGCAATTGATTGCCTGAAAAAATCTGCGCTAACACATCGCGGGTACTGCTGCCGAGTTCACCGCCTAGCTCACTGAATAAAGCCGAATTAAAGCGAATCAGAGTGGGCTGCGACACCGGCGTTGGCTGTGCAGGTTTTGAAAACATATCACCGAGGGCTGCATAGCGAGATTCTAACGGCAGTTTCATCGTGGCAGGTTCCTCGTGACACGTTCACATTTAAAAAGTGGAGAAGATGGTACTGCTCCAGTTTACCCCAGTGGAGGTAGGCCTATCAGCAGAGTATGTCCCCAGAAAGCAAAACCCACCCAGGCGCCCAGCGAGACGACCACGGTGGCAACATCACGAAGAATACCTTTATAGGCACGAACTTCGGAAAGTGCTTTGTCTCGGCGGCGGGAGATGGCGAACCCAGCAATGCCCCAAATCAGAAAGACACCAAATAGCAGCACGTCATGGAGACCACCGTTTGCGATCAGATGGGCAAAGGCCCATAACTTGATTCCCAGGTACATCGGATGGCCAACGGCCACCTGAATACGATTACCCGGTATTTGACTGGCAAATAGCAACAGGAAGGCGGGTACGGTTAACAGACTGGCCAGGTGGCGAGTCCACAATGGAGGGTGGTATAGGTAAATCCCTTCGGCTCGGGCATCTCCGTAGCCGAATATTAAACACGCCAGACCAGCGCCGGCGACCAAAGAATAAAGTCCTTTCCAGGGCATCAGGCCGAGGCGGCTAATCTGTTGGCGGCGCCAGTCAGGAAACGCCAGGTTCACGGCGTGGCCGCCAACGAATAAGACGAGGCCAAGAATCAGTAAGGTCATGTTGAAGCTCCATTTCAGTGGTTGTCTCTCTCGTGTGCAACAGTATCACAGTGATTAACCGACGAGATGGAACGATTTGTTGAAGCGGCTGAGGTGCACGTCGTGTACAGCCTTGGTGAATGCTCTCGTGATACGCGGCTACTTAAGGCAAGCAATGAAGAATAACGTGATGAAAAAAGGCGCACCTCAATTGAGGTGCGAAAGGAAGCAGAGCGGATCTCCCAAAATATCAACTCTGCCTCAGAGGAGCCCTGAATGAATCAGGGAACATACAAGGAACGTACGAGGGATATAGCGTAGCGGCGTCAACCGCTGGAACCGGCGACTTGGAGCCGGTTCATTCAGGTGGTCTTAAAAGAAACCCAATGGGCTGGTGGCGTAGCTGACCAACAGGTTCTTGGTCTGCTGATAGTGCTCCAGTGCCACTTTGTGGGTTTCGCGGCCGATGCCTGACTTCTTGTAACCACCAAACGCCGC